>NZ_JBSSCS010000084.1:0-1079 GCF_054060015.1 Thermostichus sp. MS-CIW-25 | reverse complement strand
TCCCAGCCACGCTCACGATTACCCTCCTGGCCACCAACCCAGTTACGGTAAGCTTCAGTGCTGCAGGAAGCACCTTTACTGCTTTCCTACCCACTAGTCAGACTACCATTACGCAGAGTATCCTAGAGATACGTGGCCTTGGAATTAGTACTTCCTTCACATTTACCGGTCCGGCGGTTACTGCTACTGCAAATGGCCAAAGCTCCAGTGCCTCTGGCAGTCAGCTCACTGGCCCGGTCAACCTGACTCTAGTCCTCCCCAACCAAACTTTCTCCTACTCGGCCACCTTCACTGCCAGCTTTACCTCCAGCGGCACGGTGGCAGGCACGCCGGCCAATGCGGCTGGTTTCGAGATCAGCCAGGGGGCTACGGGCACCTGCCGCGCCGAGTTCGACAAAGAGCCGGCTACAGGCACGGGTGCTGGCCCTATCACCACCGCTCGCGGGCCACGGCTGGACATTACTTTCACTGTCCCGCGCTAATTGGCGCTCTGCTGCCTCAGCAGCTGGCGGGCCTGTGCAGGCGGGCCCGCTTTTTTCTCACGCAACCCAGATTAGGTATAGAATCAGGAGTCGTGAAACCCAGGGATCCAGGCCAAGTGACACCCGATGCGCTGATAGCCACCTTGGAAGCGGCAACCCGCCACCACCAGGCAGGGGAGCTGCAGCAGGCGGAGGCGGCCTACCGGCAGGTGCTGGCTCTCCAGCCCGACCAACCGGAGGCTCTGCATTTTCTGGGCATCCTCTGCTACCAGACGGGCCGCCTTGAGGAAGCCGCGGCCCACATGGCCAAGGCCACGCAGCTGCGGCCAGAGCAGGCAGCCTTTCACAGCAACTTGGGCGCTGTATATCAAGCGCTGGGCAAGCTGGAAGCAGCTATCGAATGCTACAGCCAAGCGGTGGCGCTGCAGCCGGATCACCTGCAGGCCCTCTTCAACCTGGGCCTCTGCCACTTTCAACTGGGCCAGTATGACCAAGCCGAGGAGTATTACCGGCGGGCCCTGGCCCTGCAGCCCCAAGATCCTCAGATTTTGACAGATTTGGCCCACATTGAGCGGCAAAAAGGGCGGCTGGCAACGG
>NZ_JBSSCS010000083.1:0-1183 GCF_054060015.1 Thermostichus sp. MS-CIW-25 | reverse complement strand
TCACCGAAAAAACTGGGTCTGAAGCCCCGCCCTTAAGGCCTACGGCCCGCTGACGCGACAGGGCGGCTTTCATGTGTGTACAATACAACCCATGAAACAGACTCTAACACTGGTTTGTAAGTCCAACCCACGCCCGAACAGGCGGCCAAAATACAAGCCACACTCCAGGCCTTTGCCGCCGCTTGCCACTACACCAACCAAACGGTCAAGCCAAATATCTGCAACCCTGTTGCCATTCAGGCACAGGTGTACCAAACCCTGCGCAGCGAGTTCGGACTCAGTGCCAACCTAGCCGTTAGAGTCTGTGCAAGAGTGGGAGCTAACCGCAAGACTGCCAAAACTCAAGGTCGCCCCGTCAAAACATTCAAGCCCACTTCCGCCGACTACGACGCTCGCCTCTTCTCCTATCGGGAACAGGACGAGACCGTCAGCCTGTGCTTGGTGGGGGGACGGGAGCGAATTCAGTTGCGTTTGGGCAACTATCAAAGGGGCAAGTTGCGGGGACAAAAACCGACCTCTGCCCAGCTTTGCCAACATCGAGACGGCTCGTACTATGTCCACATCCAACTGACCGAGCAGGTGCCTGAGCCGCAGCAGGCCGTTCAGGTCAAAGGACTCCGTCCCGCTGTCGCGATTGGGGTGGACTTGGGCAGGAGAGAGATTGCCAAGACCAGCACCGACAGGGGGTGGGATGGACAGCAGTTGAACCAAACCAGAGATCGGTTCAGCCGAGTGCGCAGGTCGCTGCAGAGAAAAGCCTCGAAAGGCACAAGGTCGACTCGCCGCAGGGCGAGACAAATCTTGCAACGGCTGTCGGGGCGGGAGCGGCGGTTTCAGACTTGGCTCAACCACACCATCAGTGCCTCCATTGTCCGGGAAGCGCAACAGAAGCAGGCAGTCCTTGCCCTTGAGGACTTGACGGGGATCAGAGAGCGCATCAACCGACAGCCTCGCAGCAAAGCCGAACGGCGCAGGGGGAACAGTTGGGCGTTCTACCAACTCCGTCAATTTCTGGAGTACAAGGCTGTGGGAGCAGGGGTTGCTTTGATTCTGGTTCCGCCTGCCTACACGTCGCAGACCTGCCACCGGTGTTTGCACATTCATCCTGACCCTGAACAGTCCTATCGCCGTGGGAAGCAGTTTAAGTGTGGGCATTGTGGATGGGAAGGGGATGCGGACTGGA
>NZ_JBSSCS010000082.1:0-1495 GCF_054060015.1 Thermostichus sp. MS-CIW-25 | reverse complement strand
GTCAGGCTCCGGCTTCTACCAGGTGCGGCTGCAGTGTGCCAAGGAGGTGTGGAATAACCAGGCCACGTCAGTATTCCCCACCTTAACTGCTTCCTTTAGCACCACAACTTCTGCAAGTGCTTCTGGAGCACCTGCATTTAACGCGGTTGCTCCTGTGGCAGTAGGGTTCACTGGGGCCGTTACGCTTACTTTTAACGATGACAATACTACTGCTAGTGCAAGCACCTATCAAGTTAACACCAGCTTCCCAGCCACGCTCACGATTACCCTCCTGGCCACCAACCCAGTTACGGTAAGCTTCAGTGCTGCAGGAAGCACCTTTACTGCTTTCCTACCCACTGGTCAGACTACCATTACGCAGAGTATCCTAGAGATACGTGGCCTTGGAATTAGTACTTCCTTCACATTTACCGGTCCGACGGTTAGTGCTACAGGTAACGCAAACCTAAACCAAGTCAGCTTTACTGCCTCTGGCAGTCAGCTCACTGGCCCGGTCAACCTGACTCTAGTCATCCCCAACCAAACTTTCTCCTACTCGGCCACCTTCACTGCCAGCTTTACCTCCAGCGGCACGGTGGCAGGCACGCCGGCCAATGCGGCGGGTCTGGAGATCAGCCAAGGAGCAGGTGGTACTTGCCGCGCCGAGTTCGACAAAGAGCCGGCTACAGGCACGGGTGCTGCCCCCATCACCACCGCTCGCGGGCCGCGGCTGGACATCACCTTCACTGTCCCGTTCTAGTCGGCAGGCTGTTTAACCCCTCGGCGGGCCTGAAAGTTCAGGCCCGTTTTTTTCTCGCGGAACTCAGATGGGTGTAGGATTAGAGGTTATGAAATCTAGGGATCCAGGCCAAGTGACACCCGATGCGCTGATAGCTACTTTGGAAGTGGCCATCCGCCACCACCAGGCGGGGGATCTGCAGCAGGCGGAGGCGGCCTACCGGCAGGTGCTGGCTCTCCAGCCGGAGCAGCCTGATGCTCTACACTTTCTGGGCATTCTCTGCTACCAAACGGGCCGGCTGCAGGAAGCCGCGGCCCACCTGGCCAAGGCCACGCAGCTTCGGCCAGAGCAGGCAGCTTTTCACAGCAACTTGGGCGCTGTATATCAAGCGCTGGGCAAGCGGGAAGCAGCTATCGAATGCTACAGCCAAGCGGTGGCTCTGCAGCCGGATCACCTGCAGGCCCTCTTCAACCTGGGCCTCTGCCACTTTCAACTGGGCCAGTATGACCAGGCTGAGCTGTATTACCGGCGGGCCCTGGCCCTGCAGCCCCAAGATCCTCAGATTTTGACAGATTTGGCCCACATTGAGCGGCAAAAAGGGCGGCTGGCAACGGCCATTGAGCATCTGGAGCAAGCCCTGGCAGCCGAGCTTACCCCCGAACGGGCACAGCAGTTGGCGGATCTCTGCCGCGAGGCCGGGCAGTTGGAGCGTTCTGTTGAGCTCTATCGGCAGCTTCTGGAGCAGGATCCGCAGCAAGCGGCCTTGTACAACGGCCT
>NZ_JBSSCS010000081.1:0-2087 GCF_054060015.1 Thermostichus sp. MS-CIW-25 | reverse complement strand
CTCTGCCGCGAGGCCGGGCAGTTGGAGCGTTCTGTTGAGCTCTATCGGCAGCTTCTGGAGCAGGATCCGCAGCAAGCGGCCTTGTACAACGGCCTGGGCTTGACCTTGGCAGAGCAAGGGAACTGGGAGGAAGCCATTGCCGCTTTCCGCCAGGCGCTGGAGCTGGATGGGCACTTGGTGGAAGCTCACATCAACCTGGGCACCGCCCTGCTGGAGCAGGGACAGCCGGAGGCGGCCATCGAGGCCTATCGGGCAGCCCTGGCTCTGCAGCCGGATCGCCCGCGGGTTTACTTCAACCTGGCCACAGCCTATCGCAAGCTGAAGCAGCCGCAACGGGCGCTGGACTACTACCATGTGGCCCTTGGCCTGCAGCCTGAATATGCCGAAGCTTACCGGGGCTTGGCGAGCTTTCTGTCGGATCGCGGGTTGCGCAAGGTGTTCCCTTGCGGCATGGCCGATAGCATGGCCCACCTCAGCCGCGCTCTGGGTGTGCGGCCCAACCTGGCCGAGGCCTACTTCGAGGCCGGGTGTCTGCTGCTGGATCAGCTGCGATTCAAGGAAGCCATCCCCCTACTGGAGGCGGCCCTAGAGCACAAGCCTGACTTTGCCCTGGCCTACAACAACCTGGGCCTGGCCTATCGGCACTTGAACGAGCCGGAAAAGGAAGAGATTCAATACCGGCAGGCGCTGGTGCACGACCCAGAACTGGGAGAAGCCTACTGCAACTTGGGGCTGTTGTTGCAAAGCCAGCACCGCAACGAAGAGGCCCTGCCGGTTTTGCAGGAGGCCGCCCGCCTCAAGCCGGACTTCCTGGATGTTCACCGGGCCCTGGGATCCGTTTACAAAGAGCTGAACCGCCTAACCGAGGCGCTGGAATCTTTTCAGCGCGCCCTGGAGATCAACCCCGAGGATCCTTCCACCTATGCAGGGTTGGCGGGCACCTTCCTCCAGCAATGCCGCCACGAGGAGGCCATCAAAGCCTACCGCAAGTCGGCCAAGCTGGCTCCGGGGGTGATCGCCTTCCACGGCAACATCCTCATGGGCCTGCACTACGCCCCCGATTTCGATCCCGAAGAGACCCTGCGGGAGCACAAAAAGTGGGGGGATGCCACTCAGGCTGCAGTGGCCCATCTGCGGCGGCCCTACCACCGGGATCGGGATCTGAAGCGGCCTCTGCGCATCGGCTACATCTCCGGAGATTTTAAGCTGCACTCCGTGAGCATGTTCTTTGAGCATGTCTATAACCACCACAACCACGAGCGCTTCCAGATTTATTGCTATTCCAACGGGCCGTATTCGGACATTGTGACCGAGCGGATGAAGGAAAAGGCCGATGCCTGGCGAGATATCCACAAGATCCGCTCCGATGTGGAGGTGGCCGACCTCATCCACGAGGACAAGATCGACATTCTGGTGGATCTGGCCGGCCATACGGCCTACAACCGCTTGGGCGTGCTGGCCCTCAAACCTGCCCCCATCCAGGCCACCTATCTGGGCTACCCCAACACCACCGGCCTGACCTTGGTGGACTACCGCATCACCGATGCCTACGCCGACCCGCCGGGCATGACGGAAAGGTACCACACAGAAAAGTTGATGCGCCTGCCCAAAAGCTTTCTCTGCTACAACCCTGTGGATATCTTTCCGCCGGTTTCCGAGCTACCGGCCCTGGCTGCCGGCTACGTCACCTTTGGCTGCTGCAACAACCCCACCAAAATTACCCCCAACGTGGTGGCCGTGTGGGCGGAGATCCTCAAGCGGCTGCCCAACGCCCGCATCCTGCTCAAAAACATGCGCTACACCGACCGCAGCGTCTGCGAGATCTTCTGGGGGCACTTCGAGCGGCACGGGGTGGATCGGCAGCGGGTGCACCTGGTGGGAGATCGCCGCAGCATTCCAGAGCATCTCCAGATCTACAGCGAGATTGACATTGGCCTAGATCCTTTCCCCTACAACGGCACCACCACCACCTGTGAAACCCTCTGGGGCGGCGCGCCGGTGGTGGTCTTGGCAGGCAATGCCCATGTCTGCCGGGTGGGGGTCTCCATCCTCACCAACGTGGGGCTGCCGGAGCTGGTGGCCCAAAC
>NZ_JBSSCS010000080.1:0-2116 GCF_054060015.1 Thermostichus sp. MS-CIW-25 | reverse complement strand
TGCAACGAGAAAAACAGGACACCTGGCCAATTGGGCTGGATCGGCAGCCGACGGGAGTAGATGAGGCAGCCTTTATTGCCGCCAATGCCACACTGATCGGCGATGTCCAACTTGCGGAAGCGGTGAGCATCTGGTACGGGGCCATCTTGCGGGGGGATCTCTCGCCCATTGTCATTGGCCGCCGCAGCAATATCCAAGATGGAGCCATTCTGCACGGGGATCCCGGACAGCCGACCCTGGTTGGCGAGGAAGTGACCGTAGGCCATCGAGCGGTCATCCACAGTGCCCACATCGAGGGGGGATGTCTGATCGGGATTGGGGCCATTATCTTGAACGGGGTCACCATCGGGGCAGGCAGCATGGTGGGAGCTGGAGCGGTGGTCACCCGGTCTGTGCCACCTCGCTCTTTGGCGGCGGGGATCCCGGCTAAGGTTATCCGCACCCTCACCGAGGAAGAGGTCGAGCAACTGCGCCTTCACGCCCAGCACTACGTGGATTTGGCGCTTCAGCATGCCAGCCGCTTTGGCCGGTGGAGCAGAGGTTCGGGCGAGCGACTTTGAGCCTATTTTGCCAGCCGTCTCTCAACAGCCGGGATCCACACAGAGCACCCAGGTATCTTTGCTGCCGCCCCCCTGGGAGGAGTTCACCACCAGGGATCCCTTCTTGAGGGCGACGCGGGTCAGCCCCCCTGGGTGAACGTAGATCTCTTTGCCGTAGAGGATATAGGGCCGCAAGTCCACATGACAGGGTTCTAGACGGGGGCCTTCTCCCCGATCCACCAAGGTGGGCACGCGAGAAAGGCACAGGGTGGGTTGGGCGATGTAGTTGCGCGGTTGGGCGCGGATTTTCTCGGCAAAAGCAGCCCGCTCTTCCGGTGTGGCCTGGGATCCCATCAACATGCCGTAGCCACCCGACTCGTTGGCTGCCTTCACCACCAGCTTGTCCAGGTTTTCCAGTACGTACGCCTGATCCTTAGGATCCCAGCAGAGGTAGGTGGGCACGTTGGGCAAAATGGCCTCTTCTCCCAGGTAGTAGCGGATCATCTGCGGCACATAGGCGTAGATCACCTTGTCGTCCGCCACCCCTGTTCCCAAAGCGTTGGCAATCGCCAGCCGCCCTGACCGATAAACCTCAAACAGGCCCGGAACCCCCAGTAGAGAATCGGGGCGAAAGGCCAGCGGATCGATGAAGTCGTCGTCGATACGGCGGTAGATCACATCCACCCGCTGCAGCCCCTTGGTGGTGCGCATTTGCAAATAGCCATCGGCCACCACCAGATCCCGCCCTTCCACCAGCTCCACCCCCATCTGCTGGGCGAGGAAAGAATGCTCGAAGTAGGCGGAGTTGTAGATGCCGGGGGTGAGCACCACCACCGTTGGATTGGCCAGTTGCGGCGGCGCCAGGTAGAGCAGAGTATCCAACAAGTGGCTGGGGTAATCGTCCACCGGGCGGATCCCCATGGTGTTGAACAGGGAGGGAAAGGTGCTTTTCATCACCCGCCGATTTTCCAGCACGTAGGAGATTCCCGACGGACAGCGCAGGTTATCTTCCAGCACGTACCAAGTTCCGTCCCGATCCCGCACCAAGTCGGTGCCGGTGACGTGGCACCAAATTCTCCCCGGTGGGTTGAGCCCCACACAGGGCCGCAGAAATCCCTTGGCCGTCTCGATCAGCTCGGCAGGGATCACCCCATCCTTAAGGATCTTCTGGTCGTGATAGACATCGTCGATGAACAGGTTGAGGGCGTGGATGCGCTGCTTGAGACCCTTCTCCAGCCGCTGCCACTCGGAAGCCGAGACGATGCGGGGAATGATGTCAAAGGGGAAAATTCGCTCCGTGCCCTGGCTATCGCCATAGACGTTGAAGGTCACCCCCATTTGAAAGAGGGCCGCCTGCGCCGCCGCTTGCCGCTGCTGCAGTTCCCCTTCTTCCAGAGAATGAATGCGCTCAATCAGCGGGATCGCCTCAGGACGGGGCTGGTTACGCCCCAAAAACAGCTCGTCGTAAAACCCCTCGCCCGGGTCGTAGGCATCAAAACGCACGTCTGGGATCCCTGGAACGCTATCTTCTTCTACTGTTGGGGGCTCTGGATCTGCATAATGTGCTTTCAGCTACT
>NZ_JBSSCS010000079.1:0-2120 GCF_054060015.1 Thermostichus sp. MS-CIW-25 | reverse complement strand
TCCGCTCAATCCTATCGCAAGGGTAAGCAGTTCAAATGCGGGCACTGCGGTTGGGAAGGGGATGCGGATTTTAACGGTGCGAAGGTGATTGCGCTTTTGGGGGCTGCCGTAAACCAGCCTAGAGGTTCGTGGTTGGCTTGCCAACTGCAGGGCTGCCTTAAGCCCGCCCTGTACTACGAAGCAGTCAGGGTCGGGTAGTTTACAAGACCTCCCCTTTTGGAAAGAGGCTGGGGGTGAGGGGCATAGCTGACCCCTATCCCGGCAAGACTTGTTGCTGCCAGAGGGCCTCCAGTTGCACCGTGTATTCGGAGTTCACGATGGGCACTGCCCCAGCAATGGCCTCTTGAATGGGGATCCCGGCGGCAGCCTCCAGTTGGGCAAAAGCTGTTTGGTAGTCGGCAGACAACCGGCTGACATCGATGAGCGGCAGATCCCCCCAAACCTCCGGCTTGAACTTTTCCAATTGCCCCTCCGGGCTGGCCAAAACCTCCGCCAAGACCATCGCCCCCCAAGGATTGGCCGCATTGATGGGAATGGCCGTGAACGAGGGATCGATCAAGCTGGTGCCCGGGATCCCATAGGGGGTGGTGCTGGGAGGAAATTGGCCGTTGCCCTTGCGCAAGATCACCTGATCGATAAAGGTGGGGATGAGCCACACTTCGCCATTGGCAAAGAGCTCCGCCAGGCGGGCAAAGGTGGGCGGGTAGGTTTGGCCCCGCCTCCACAAGAAGGGATCCAGCTTTCTCAGGTATTCCACCAGGGCAGGGGATTGTCGCGCCCAGAGATCGGCATCGAAGTCCGGCCCGCTGTACTGGGCATAGCCCCCGGTCACGCCGTAGAAGGCGCTCAACAAAAAGCGGCTGCCATGAAAATCCGGCGGGGCCACGTAGGTAAATCGCCCTGGGTTGGCCTCTGCCCAAGCCAACAGTTCGGCGTGGCTCTGGGGGGGATTGGGTACCCGCTCGGCATCATAGGCCATTAAAAAGTAGTTGCCGGTGTAGGGTGCAGAATAGCCCTCGGTGGGCAGGCCAAAATCCGTTGCAATATCGGCGGGATCGTAGAAGGGCAAGCTGGGCAATTTCTCAGCAAAAGGGCCGAAGAGCAAATTCCCCTGCTTGAGGGTGCGGAAGTTGTTGCCATTGATCCAGATGAGATCGATGCTGCCGCCGCTGAGCAGCCCGGCCTGTACCTCCCCAATCACCTTGTTGACTGCTTCAACGGTATCCGTGAGCGGGATCCGGTTCAAGCGAATGCCATAACGCTCCTGCAACTGGCTTCTCACCCAGCCATCCACAAAGCCGTTGATGGCCTCGCTGCCGCTCCACATGGCCCAGTTGACAGAGCTGCCCCGCGCCCGCTCCAGAATGTCTGCCCAGCTCAGGGATCCCAGATCTACCGTGCTCTGGGGAGCATTCTGGGCCAACGGAGAGCCTTGACTCAACACCCAAGCCCCCAGGGATCCCAGACCGGCCAACACCTGCCGTCGCTTCCAGAAAACGCTTTTGGGTTGCATAGCCTTGCCTCCACCCCCATCCAACTTTCAGGTTCCAGATTCAACTTAAACTGATACATTTACGCTGAACACTGCTGAGCATTACTGCTCAACGGTGCAGCGATAGCATTCTGTCCGTTTCCGAACAGAAAGGCGGTATCCCGCAAAGCCCTGAGCATAACACCCAGAGCGCCTTGCCAATCTCGTGGTAGCCTATGGTTGCACTTGGGGCATCTGAACACCTTTGCACCACCCAACTTAGTGTGGATGTGCCCGCACTTGGTACAGGTTTTGCTGGTGTACGCTTCCGATACTTCCACGACGACCACGTTTTTCTTTTTGGCTTGAAACTTCAGGAACTGCTTGAACCGATAGTGCGCCCAGGTGAGCATCGCCCTTGCTGTCTTGCTACCAAACTTCCTCCCCGCCTTGGCAACCATCTTGGCTGACTCGAAAGTGGGGAGAAATATCAATCGGTAGTTATCCGTTAGGAACGCCGCTACCTTGCGATGGCACTCGTCCACCAAGTTCCCGATTCTCTCCCGCAGACGAAACGCCGCTTGCCGCATTCGCCTACGCTTGGGTCTCGGTGCTTTACTCAGCCTGGACTGCAGATCGTCTAGGTGGT
>NZ_JBSSCS010000078.1:0-2182 GCF_054060015.1 Thermostichus sp. MS-CIW-25 | reverse complement strand
AGAGGCCGTTCCCGTAGGCCACGCCGTTGAGCTGGTTGCTCGTCCCCGAGGTTCGCTGGGTCCAGCTCACCCCGTCCGGGGAGGTGAGGATGGTGCTGTTCCACCCCACCGCCACGAAGAGGCCGTTCCCGTAGGCCACGCCGTTGAGCTGGTTGCTCGTCCCCGAGGTTCGCTGGGTCCAGCTCACCCCGTCCGGGGAGGTGAGGATGGTGCTGTTCCACCCCACCGCCACGAAGAGGCCGTTCCCGTAGGCCACGCCGTTGAGCTGGTTGCTCGTCCCCGAGGTTCGCTGGGTCCAGCTCACCCCGTCCGGGGAGGTGAGGATGGTGCTGTTCCATCCCACCGCCACGAAGAGGCCGTTCCCGTAGGCCACGCCGTTGAGCTGGTTGCTCGTCCCCGAGGTTCGCTGGGTCCAGCTCACCCCGTCCGGGGAGGTGAGGATGGTGCCGCCGTCCCCCACCGCCACGAAGAGGCCGTTCCCGTAGGCCACGCCGTTGAGCTGGTTGCTCGTCCCCGAGGTTCGCCGGGTCCAGCTCACCCCGTCCGGGGAGGTGAGGATGGTGCCGTCCCACCCCACCGCCACGAAGAGGCCGTTCCCGTAGGCCACGCCCTCGAGGAAGTTGCCCAGGTTGCGTAAGGTCCAGGTGGTGCCCGCCCCACCGCCGCCCCCGCCGCCACCGCCACCCGGTGCGCTCACCGTGAGGCTCAGGCTCGCCGTCTTGATGAGGCTCCCGCTGGTGGCCCTCACCTGAAGGTTGTAGGTGCCTGTGGCCACGCCGCTACCCACGCTGACGGTCAGGTTCTGGGACACGGCGTTGGACCCGGTCACGTTCACGCTAGTGGGCGAAAGAGTCACGCCGCTGGGAGCGCCCACCAGGGAGAGGTTCACCGTCCCGGTGAAGCCGCCCTGCGGGGTGATGGTCAGTTGGGTGGTGCCGCTAGCCCCCTGCTGGACCGCGAGGCTGTCAGGGCTGAGGGAGATAGTGAAGTCGGGGGAGCCACCGCCACCCCCTCCGCCGCCACCGCCGCCACCTCCCCCACCCGACGCGCTCACCGTGAGGGTCAGGTCCGCCTCCCGGGTGAGGCTCCCCGAGGTGGCCCGCACCTTCAGGCGGTAGGTGCCCGTGGGCGTGGTGGGCTGGGCGGAGAGGGTCAGGGAGCTCGTACCGACCTGGACCGTATCGGGAGAAAGCGTGAGGCCCTGGGGCACCTGGTCCTGCCCCGCCACTAGGGAGAGGCTCACCGTCCCGGTGAAGCCGTTCTGGGGGGCCGTGAGGGTGGTCTGGCCGTTAGACCCCTGCTGGACCGTGAGGCTCGTGGGGTTGAGGGAGATGGCGAAGTCAGGGGGCGCGTTCACGGTGAGGGTAAGAGCCCGCTCGATCACCTGGTTCCCGTAGGCCGCCCGCACGGTGAGGTTCCGGCTTCCTGTGGGGGCTTTCGGAGCCACCTACACCTCCAGGGTCTCCTGCACCTGCTGGCCTCTGGGCACGTTCAGGTTCCGCTGGACGGCGTTGGGGCTCAGCCAGGAGACGGGCTGCCCCCCCTCTAAGACGCTCAAGGAGACCTGCCCCTGGAAGCCGTTCTGCGAGGTGAAGGTGAGGGTCAGGGTCACGGTCTGCCCCTGGACCACGGCGGGATTCTGGGGCGAAATCCCCGCCAGGGTAAGGTCCGGCTGGGCCAGGGTAAGGTCCGGCTGGGGCTGGCCCCCGCCCCCGCAGGCCGCCAAGAGCAGGGCTAAACCGGTCAAGAGTCCGTACCACACGGTCAAGAGTCCGTACCACACGCCTTTACGCATTCCTGCCTCCTTTCCGGGACCCCAGGGTCCCTACCTCCATCCTCCTCAGGGAGGCTTACAAAAACCTTAACCACCCCCTCAACCCCCTCAACACCGGGCTGACTGGTTCTGTGGTTTCCCCTAGCCCTCCTTCCCATCCCCCTTGGGCTTCTCCTTGCCCTGGTCCTCCTGCTTCAGAGCTTGGTCCTCCAGCCTCTTCGTGAGCCCCTCCAGCAGGCGCTCCGAGAACCCCAGGACCACCAAGAGCCCGTAGGCGGAAGAGCCCCCCCATTGTCCCCCCCAGGCACCGGCATGTCAAGTCGCGATTTTTGTGGGTTTTTCTTCCACGGCCCAAAGCGGGCCCATGTCCAGGTAACGCCGGAAAGCCCAGTCCTCCGTGGCCCTCAG
>NZ_JBSSCS010000077.1:0-2352 GCF_054060015.1 Thermostichus sp. MS-CIW-25 | reverse complement strand
TATGACCTAGATAAGTGGCGTGGGGCAGGAATGCCTAACCGTGAGGTTAGGAAGCCCGCGCTGTACCCGTAGGGTCAGCGTCGGGAGGATGTCACAGTGGACATGAGATAATGACACCTGGCCAGCCTGTTGAAGAACGGCTCGACAAGGATCCCCCCATTGCCGAGTTGAGAGGAAACCCCGCTTGGTTGCCCAAACCTTTAACCTGAAAGCCTACCTGAGCCAGCGTCAGCAACAGGTGGAAGAAGCTCTCTCTGCAGCTTTGGTTCCCGCCTATCCGGAGCGCATTTACGAGGCGATGCGCTACAGCCTATTGGCAGGGGGGAAGCGCCTCAGGCCCATCCTCTGTCTGGCTGCTTGCGAGTTGGCCGGCGGCACTGTGGAGCAGGCTCTGCCTACCGCCTGTGCCCTGGAAATGATCCACACCATGTCGCTGATCCATGACGACTTGCCGGCCATGGACAATGACGACTTTCGCCGCGGCAAACCCACCAACCACAAGGTGTTCGGCGAAGACATTGCCATCTTGGCGGGAGATGCTCTGCTGGCTTTTGCCTTTGAGCACATTGCTAGCCAAACTCAGGGGGTACCGCCGCAGTTGGTGTTACAGGTGATCGCCCGCATTGGCCATGCTGTGGCGGCAACCGGTTTGGTGGGGGGACAGGTGGTGGATCTGGAGTCGGAGGGCAAAGCCATTTCCCTGGAAACTTTGGAGTACATTCACAGCCACAAAACCGGCGCTCTATTGGAAGTCTCGGTGGTTTCGGGAGGGATCCTGGCGGGGGGAGATGAGGAGCTGCTGGACCGCCTGAGCCGCTACGCCCGCGATATTGGCTTGGCCTTTCAGATTGTGGACGACATTTTGGACATCACCGCCACCAGCGAGCAACTGGGCAAAACGGCAGGCAAGGATCAAGCTGCCGCCAAAGCCACCTATCCCAGCTTGTTGGGCCTAGAGGCCTCCCGGCAAAAAGCCGAGGAGCTGATTCAATCGGCCAAGGAAACGTTGCGCCCCTACGGACCGCGGGCAGAACCGCTGCTGGCTCTGGCGGACTTCATCACTCGCCGTCAGCATTAGGGCAGGACAAGAGGACAAGTTAGATGGGATCCCTGGAGACCCTGCTCGCATGTCTGTGCTGGAGAGCCGTATGCTGCAACAGTTGATGGCCAATCATGTCCTCTGGGTTGCTTTGCTGGCCAGTGTGTTGGCCCAAGCCATCAAGCTGATCCTTTCCTATGTGCGGTCAGGCAAGGTTAACCTGCGAGTCTTGGTGGAAACCGGGGGAATGCCCAGCTCCCACGCAGCGTTGGTGACGGCTTTGTCCATTGGGGTGGGGATGCAGGAAGGCTGGGACAGCCTGCTGTTTGCCGCGACGGTGGTTTTCGCATTGGTGGTGATGTACGATGCCGCGGGGATCCGCCAAGCCGCTGGAAAACAGGCGCGGGTGCTGAATCGCCTCCTGGAAGAATGGTTTGAAGAAAAGGGCGCCGACCGTTTCCAAGAACCCTACCTGAAAGAATTGCTGGGCCACACTCCCGTGCAGGTCATGGCCGGCGCAGCTTTGGGAGCAGCCTGTATCACACTGTCATTTGCCCTGGGAGTAAACTAAGAGCCATTGGGGCATGCTAAGGCAGAAGTACCGCGGGGTGGTCATGGCTTCCAGTTCTCAACCTCGTCCGATCCAACGTTGCCCTTCCTGTGGCAAGCCGATCCCAGCCTACCGGTTCAAATCTCCCTACTGTGACCACTGCGGTTGGCGGGCGGCCCCAGCAGCGCAAGCCCCTCAAAAAGGCGGATCCCTGGGCCAGAAAATTGCAGCTCAGGTGGGATCCCAAGGTCAACGCCTCAAGGTGCCCCCTCTGCTACAGCCGCTGCTGAACTTCAACTTTTACCTCTATCTGCTCTGGGGGATCAGCCCTCTGTTTCCGCTGGTGGTGGATCGACCCCTGCTGGCCGAATCCAACTATCTGCTCCTAATCCCGCTTTTGTTGAGCTGGGGGCTGCTTTATTTGGCGGTGCGAGATCTGCCGCTGCCGGACAATTTGCGGCTGCCGCGCCTGTTGTTGGATGTATCGTTCATCCTGCTGCCCTTCTTCCAGAAAATTAATGTGTCCAAAGCCCCCAACCGACCCTATTGGAATGCTCTGCTGATTTGGGTGATCGGGATCCTGCTGCTTGCCGCTTTGCGGCTTTGGAGCTTTAGCCTGCTCCTGACGGCGGTGACCTTGCTGTTGACCAGCTTTTGCACGCTGCTGTTGTGACATACTCCCGCACTCATGCTGACGCAAAGCGCTCCGCGCCGCTAAAGCGAAAGAGTGCGGGCTTCAAGGACTCCGTCCCGCTGACGCGAA
>NZ_JBSSCS010000076.1:0-2651 GCF_054060015.1 Thermostichus sp. MS-CIW-25 | reverse complement strand
CGGACGGGGTGAGCTGGACCCAGCGAACCTCGGGGACGAGCAACCAGCTCAACGGCGTGGCCTACGGGAACGGCCTCTTCGTGGCGGTGGGGTGGGACGGCACCATCCTCACCTCCCCGGACGGGGTGAGCTGGACCCAGCGAACCTCGGGGACGAGCAACCAGCTCAACGGCGTGGCCTACGGGAACGGCCTCTTCGTGGCGGTGGGGTGGGACGGCACCATCCTCACCTCCCCGGACGGGGTGAGCTGGACCCAGCGAACCTCGGGGACGAGCAACTGGCTCAACGGCGTGGCCTACGGGAACGGCCTCTTCGTGGCGGTGGGGTGGGACGGCACCATCCTCACCTCCCCGGACGGGGTGAGCTGGACCCAGCGAACCTCGGGGACGAGCAACTGGCTCAACGGCGTGGCCTACGGGAACGGCCTCTTCGTGGCGGTGGGGTGGAACAGCACCATCCTCACCTCCCCCTGAACCGGAGATCCCCACGCCCCTACCCCGCCCCATCGCCCGTGGGGCGGGGTACCCTTACCCGGAGCCCGGCGGGAGTGGGCGCGCCGGCGGACTGGGCCGGTACGCGGCCTTTGGTTGTAGGAGCGTCACCCCTGCACAAAAGCGCACCTTCGCAAAACGGGGGACCTGCGCCTTCGGCGGAGGGGGTGTCCGGGAGGCCTCCTCCCCTTTGGGACCCCAGCCCCAAATGAACCGCCGGGGGTAGTTTAGCTCCCGTTTGGCTTCAGGACAGCCGCTACCCGGAGCCAGCGCCGACCCCGCTCGTCCTCCCCGGTGAGGAGGCGGACCGGCTCCACCTCCAGGTAGCGGCGGAAGACTCCTTCCACCTCCCGGGCCAGCCCCTCCAGCCGCTCCGGGGGAAGGGGTATGCCCTCCAGGTAAAGCTCCAGGGTGTCCCGGTCCCCTGCCACGGAACCCACCCCCTCGCTAGCCCACCCCGCCCGAGGGGCCTGCCTTCTCCCTCCGCCGGCGGCCTGTGGGCGGGTCGTCCCCCTTCGCCGCCCCACCCTCCCGCTCCGGGGGCGGGGGGACCTTCTCCACCTCCTCCACCACCAGGAGGCCCTCCACCACCCGGCCTTGGACCCTTAGGGCCTCCTCTTCCCCCACGGGGGGGACGCTGGGGCGGAGGGCCGGGGGTACCAGGAGCTCTAGGGCGAAGGGCTTGGGGAGGATCCCCTCCCGGTTGGGGCGCACCTCCAGGACCAGCCGCCCCTCACCAGGCTCCCAGCTCTTGGGGAGGCCCAGGACGCTGAAGGTTCCCGCCAACTCGGGCCTAGGGCGGACGTAGAGGTGGCCCACCTGGGAGGCCGCGAGGTCCAGCCGCCCCTCCCGGGTCCTGGGCCAGAGGGTGAGGCCCACGGCGGTGCCCTCGGGGTGCCGGCTCAGGGTCTTCCTCAGGCTCTTCCCCGCGGCGGGGGAGAGGCGCTTGCGCTTGAGGCTCATTTCTCCCTCCAGGCCCCCTCCTTCCAGGCGGACCGCGGGGCGCTTACGCTCCTCCCCCGGGGGTAGGAGGGTGCCTACGGCACGCACCACGGCGTGGTAGAGCTCCGCTAGGGACGGCTTGCGCTTTTCCTGGCCCTCCATGGCCTCCCAGCATAACGCCGAAACCCCCCGCCGGTGGGCGGGGGGAGTAAGGAAGGCCCCGCGCCCAAGGGAACCTCTATAGGCGGGGACGACTGCCTGGGACTGCGTGTAACGGTGGGCAAACTCAAGGCCCGGCCCTATAGGAAACTCAAGGCCCGCGCCCAAGGGAACCTCAATAAGGACAGCCCTATTGCTATCCATCGCTTGCAACCAAAGGCTTTTCTAGATCCCCTCACTACCCGGAGCCAGCCCAGACAATGGGGGGAACCAGACCCCTCTCCCCCCAGGTCATCCCCCCAGGCCACCTCCCCCCGGAGCACCCCCTTTAAGCGGTAATCGCTTACCGCTCACCAGGCCCCTAGCGGAGGGATCCAGGCCCCTGGCGGGGATGTACCGGATTAGGCGGCCATCAACCCTTCGGGGGGAGGGGCGTTGGCCAGGGGAATGGTCCAGGGGGTTCGAGGCCCAGGGCGGCGGTGCCCGGGTCCTGAGGGGGCGGTTGAGCCGTCAGGTGGCGTGCTCCCCCACCACCGCCTCCCACACGTGCTGACGGCTATCCCGGTCGTACCGGCGGCGCACAAGGACGATAATCCCCCCACCCCCGTACACCGCCAGGGGCCACTCAGGGGGGTGGCCCGACACGCGGGCTGCATCCAGGGCCAGGCCAAAACGCAACTCCACGCCCCCCTCTACCGGCACGAGGGACAACCGAATGTCCCCCTCCGGGTGTGTCCAGAGTGAACGTGGCCACCACATCAGGCACCCCTTTGGGGGTTGAGTTTACCGCCCCTCGAGGCCCAGGGCGCAGGTGGAGTTTGCGGTAAAATCCCTCCTATGAAAATGACGTGCCCCCCGGGTAGGACCCGGAGAGCCCCAGTTCTGCCGACTGAGGCCTCCATCCTACCCCAAGGGGCGGGAGGAGGCAAGGGTGCGGTACAAGCGGATGACCGGGGAGGTGGAAGAAGCGGTGCTGGAGATGTACCTGCAAGGGGTCTCCACCCGCAAGGTAGCGGCCATCACGGAGGGCCTGTCCCGGGTGCGCATCGGTAAGGACGC
>NZ_JBSSCS010000075.1:0-2836 GCF_054060015.1 Thermostichus sp. MS-CIW-25 | reverse complement strand
CCCGACCCTGCGCGATCCTATCGCAGTGGGAAGAAGTTTGAGTGTGAGCATTGTGGATGGGAAGGGGATGCGGACTTGAATGGGGCAAATATGATTGCACTTTTGGGGGCTGCTGTAAACCAGCCCAGAGGCTAAGCCTACGGCTGGCTTCGCGAACGTGATTGGCTTGCCAACTACAGGGCTACCGAAAGCTCGCTCTCTATATGTCAGCATGAGTGCGGGTGGTTTACTGAAGGCTATGGCAGAAGAAGAGCTACAAGAGCAAAGCGTCGGATCTTCCCACTCTCCTCCAGACGGTAGGGATCCCTCCCCTGAAGGACAAAGATCCGTTCACGCCGCTCGGACGGAGTCCTCGGCTTCTGAAGCACAAGCGGAATCGGTGCCCGATCCTATCAGCAGCGGGGGCGGGGAACTGTCTGCCATCCCGGTTGCCCCGCCGGGCTTTAAGTCGGGATTTGCAGCGCTGATCGGGCGGCCCAATGTGGGCAAATCCACCCTGCTCAATGCCCTGGTGGGACAAAAGGTCGCCATTACTTCTCCCGTGGCCCAGACCACCCGCAACCGCCTACAGGGGATCCTCTCTCTGCCGGAAGCCCAGATCATCTGGGTGGATACCCCTGGCATTCACAAGCCCCACCACCGCCTGGGGGAAATTTTGGTACACAACGCCCAGGCAGCCATTGCCGCTGTGGATGTGATCCTCTTCGTGGTGGATGGATCGGTGCCGGCAGGACGGGGGGATGCTTTTATTGCCGAGCGGATCCCTGCCGCTTCCCCCTGCCTGATCGTCTGCAACAAAGCGGATCTGCTGCCTCGGGATGTTGCCGTGCGCCAAGCTCACCAGGAGAGCTACCAAGCCCTGCGCCCCGGCGCTCCTGTCGTTTGGGTGTCTGCCTTGGATCCCAGCAGTTTGACACCCCTGATCCAAGCCACCATCGATCTGCTGCCCACCGGCCCCTACTACTACCCGCCGGATCTGGTGACGGATCAGCCGGAGCGGTTCATCATGGCGGAGCTGATCCGAGAACAGGTGCTGCTGCAGACCCGCGAGGAAGTGCCCCATTCGGTGGCCGTGACCATCGACCAGGTGGAAGAAACCCCCAACGTCACCCGCATCCTGGCCACCCTCTATGTGGAGCGGGACTCCCAAAAGGGGATCCTCATTGGCAAAGGGGGGGAAAGGCTCAAGCGGATCGGCCAGGCAGCCCGCCTGCAGATTCAAAAGCTGATCCTGGGCAAGGTGTACCTGGAGCTGTTTGTCAAGGTGCGGCCCCACTGGCGGCGCTCTGAGCACCTTCTGCGCGACTTGGGCTATAGCGCTACGTCCCCCTAGCGGGAATAAGCCATTTGCGTCAGCAGGACGGAGTTCTTATGCCCCCCTCTCCCCTTGTGGGTAGGAGACTGGGGTATTCGCGCAAGCAGCACGGCGTGCCTGGGGGGAATGCTGCAAAAATGCCCTAGACCTGCTTAGAACAGATACTGACTGGGATCCCTGCGTTAGCTTGGATAGCAAAGCCTCTGGAGTCCCACAGCAGTTTTTCTTATCGCTGCTTTGCCCCATGACCGCTTTCTATCCCGCTACGGTTCAACCCGGCGCCCGCACCCTGCCTGGCCACTACTATGTTTCTTCCAGCCGCTTTGAGGCGGAGATTGAGCAGATTTTTTATCGGCAGTGGTTCTGCGTGGGGCGCAGTGCCGATCTGGCCCAACCCGGAGACTTTTTGCAGGTGCAGGTGCTCAGAGAAAGCCTGATCCTGGTACGGGATCCCAAGGGGCAAGCCCATGCCTTCTTCAACCACTGTCGCCATCGAGGAACCCGACTCTGCAGCGAGCTCCAAGGCCATTTTGCCGATGGGATCCCTTGCCCCTACCACGCCTGGCGCTATGGGCTGGATGGACAATTGTTGGCGGCTCCCCAGATGCACGAGGTGGAAGACTTTCGCCGTGAAGATTATCCCCTCCACTCCGCTGCCTTGGCAGAATGGGAAGGCTTCGTCTGGGTCAACCTCAGCCGCCATCCTCAGCCCTTCGATGAGGTTTTTGCCCCATTGCAAGGTCGTTTCCGAGAGTGGAACCTGTCCGCTCTGCGGCGAGGCCATCGTATTGAATACCACGTTCAAGCCAATTGGAAATTGCTGTTTGAAAACTACTCTGAGTGCTACCACTGCCCGCTCATTCACCCAGAATTGGCCCGCCTTTCGCCGGCTCGCAGTGGTCGCAACGACTTGATGGAAGGCCCCTTTTTGGGCGGCTACATGTTGCTCAATCCAGATGTGACCAGCCTAAACATGAGTGGCCAGCGCAGCTTGCCCCTGATCTCCACCGTGCGAGGCGAGAACCAACGGCGGGCCTACTACTACACCCTTATGCCCAATCTATTCTTGAGCCTGCAGCCGGACTATGTCATGACCCACACTCTGTGGCCCCAGGGATCCGACCGGACGCGGGTTGTCTGCGATTGGCTGTTTGAGCCGGAGACCTTGGCGCTGGATGGTTTTGATCCCAGCGAGGTGGTGGAATTGTGGGATCGCACCAACCGACAGGACTGGCACCTGTGCGAGCTCACCCAGCAAGGGGTGGGATCCCGTGCCTATGAAGCAGGGCCTCTTTCCCATGCAGAAGGGTTGCTGCAAGCCTTTGGGCGGGAATACCGCCGGCAGATGCAGGAGTTGGAAGAACAAAGCTGGTGACATGCTCCCGCACTCATGCTGACGCAAAGCGCTCCGCGCCGCTAAAGCGAGAGAGTGCGGGCTTCAAGGACTCCGTCCCGCTGACGCGAACAGTGACTCCTGTAAAGGACATTTCCTGAGCTTTGAGAACGGGATGCCCCACCGCT
>NZ_JBSSCS010000074.1:0-3013 GCF_054060015.1 Thermostichus sp. MS-CIW-25 | reverse complement strand
CCAAGCGCTCCGCGCCGCTAGCGCGTTCGCTTCAGCGGGACGTAGTCCATACGTCCTACGGACAGAGGGCGGGGCTTCTCGGCGGTTTAGCTAACCGAGATCCTTGCAAAGAACCTCAATATTTAATATTTAACATTTCATGAGCATTCCTGCTGCCCGTCAACGCTTTGCCCTTGAAATCCAATCGGAGCCCATCGATCTCGGTCGGGCGGCCCTCTGGATTGCCCAAGAAGCCTATCCCGATCTGGAGGTGGAAGAGTATGTGGCCGCTCTGGATGAGATGGCCGCAGAGGTGCAAGAGCGCCTTCCCCCGGAGCGTTATCCCCTGCGGGTCATCAAGATCTTGAATCACTATCTCTTTGAGGATCTGGGCTTTCGTGGCAATCGCGAAGATTATTACGACCCACGCAACAGCTTTTTGAACGAAGTGATCGATCGGCGCACCGGGATCCCGATTACGCTGTCGCTGATCTATCTAGAGCTGGCGCGGCGGATCGATTTTCCCATGGCAGGAGTGGGCATGCCCGGCCACTTTTTAATCCGGCCCCTGTTTGCAGGCGCCGAGATTTTTGTGGATCCCTTTCAGCAGGGGGAGATTTTATTTCCAGAAGATTGTCAAGAGCTTTTGTCGCAAATCTACGGGCCTGGGATCCCTTTCCAAGAACACCACCTACGCCCCACCCCTCCCCGCCTGATCTTGGTACGCTTGCTCAACAACCTCAAGCAAATTTATCTGAGCCGCGCCGAACTGGAACCCGCTTTGGCAGCAGCGGAACGGATCTTGTTGTTGATCCCTGAATCCTTGCCCCACCTAAGGGATCGGGGTCTATTGTATTATCAGTTGGGCCGTTGGCAGCAAGCCTGCCAGGATCTCAAGCGCTACTTAAAACAGGCGCCTTTCCACCCCGAGATCAATCGCTCTGATGAGCATTTAATCCGGGAAATTGTCGAGAGATTGGAATCTCATCCCGACTCATGCTAGGAGCATGCACAATTGCTCTCAGTTGTGCGTTGTGTAAGTGTGTAAGTTTTGAGCAAGATCTGCCGTCGTTTGCAAGCAAGGCTAGGTTTCTAGCAGGGATCGGAAGCAGCCCTTACCTCTTGGCGCAAAATGGCTTCCACCAGCTTATCTAAAGCCTCTAGATCAGATAGATCATAGTTTTTTTCCCAGAGGATTTGGTTAATGCTGGACTCCTGCTGCAGAGTTAAAACCGAAGATTGTAAAACCTCATCAATGATCTGGCGAATGCTCATCTTAACCTCGCAATCGTGAGAAGAATTGATGGCTTTGGCTCATAAGCCTAGAATGCTGGAAACGCTCTGCGATAGCCATCGTGAGGATCACGTATTTTGACATCAGAATCTGGGGCGACTCATCCAAACCCTTTCGGGGAAATCGCCAATAGTACTTTTACGGACTTGAGCTATGGATGGCGCTGAAGTCTGCGAACTTCTCAGGATCTTCTGAGACAGACCTGCTCCCCATTGAGGGCAGCTTGGGCCTCATCATCTGTTGCGAAGGCGGTGCGAATGATGCGCTCACCGGGGTGGCGATCCCCTGCCGAAAGGCCGAGATCCCGCACCACAAATGAGCGCTGGATCCAGCGGTCGAAGCCATCGTAGCGGGGAGAGAAGGCAGTCCGTCCGTGAACGGTGCGGCGATTGTCAATACAGAGCAGATCCCCTGTTTCCAGCTTGATGCCTCGGTAGACAGCGTGGATTCCCTTCCTCAGGGCTTCTAGAGCCAGACTGGCTTCGGGGGTGAGCCCCACCATCAGGTCTTCGTCGTAGTTCCAGAAGGGATCCTCTCGACGGCCATACAACACCGGCAAAATGGGGCCATTGATCAGGGCTTGCCGGTTGCCGAAGGAGTAGTCGATGCCGGTGCGATACAGGGGTTCAAACAGCAGCTCTCGATCGCGCTCTCCCAGCAAAGGCAGGACATGGCGGATGCTGGCGTAGGTGGTTTCCGCTACACGGTCATGGTCGGGGCGCAGGCAAAACAGCAGCAAAAACTCTGGTGAGTAGGGATGAAAAACCGTCTCGCGGTGAAACTGCAGCCGGGTGCGGGATCCCTCGGAAGATTGCACCTCTTCGCTGTCGGGAGTAGGCACCAAGTTTTGAAACAGATCCCCGTTCTTTTCTTGAATGTAGGAGACCAAATGCCCCAAGCGGCTGCCGATCATTGCCAAGCAGCGTTCGCTGACAAAAGTGGTTTTCTCCTCAGAGCGCTGCGCCAGAGCCGGTGTGCGGGTATGGTCTAGTCCGGGATCCACGGGCAAGCCCCGCAGCAGCAGGATCCCTTCCGAATTGGAATACAACTGAAACTCCAGCAAGGCCCGCCGCAGATAACGGGGCAGCTCATCTGCCCGCATCTCGCAGTCCAGGAGAAATTCTTCTGTTTCCCGATAGGGATCGGGCCCAGGTGCCAAAAACAGGTTTATCGTCTTTTCATCAAAGCCCCGACAATCGATCAGCAGGCATCCTTTTGCAAGCTGTGAAGTCTTCATCACGATCCCTCACCACCCACTGCCCTAGTCATAGCAGCCACAGCAACTTTTGGGCAGGGATCCTACACTCAAAACCCAATCTCGGCGAGTGTAGCGCACTACCCTTCGGTGCTAGAACCTCAGTCTGAGGCGGGGCAGAGCAAGGCTCTAGTCAATGATACGCTGGACTATACTGGAAATAATGTATAGCATGTTCAGCATGACTGCTTGGTATGGCTAGGTATGTAAAACCGAGAGAAGCGGCGGATTATTTTGGGGTGTGTCTCCACACCTTGAGGCGATGGGAACAGAAAGGCTGGATCAAGGCAATACGTACACCATCTGGTAGAGCAAGAAGGTATGACCTCGACAGCTACATCAAAACGCCAAAAAAGATCAAACGAGTCGTTTTGTACGCCCGAGTCAGCAGTCGAGGGCAGAAACCAGACTTGGAGAGACAGATTGCAAGACTGGTTAACCTCTATCCTGGAGCCGAAGTGGTCGGAGAGGTTGGCGGCGGTCTC
>NZ_JBSSCS010000073.1:0-3267 GCF_054060015.1 Thermostichus sp. MS-CIW-25 | reverse complement strand
GCGTCCTTACCGATGCGCACCCGGGACAGGCCCTCCGTGATGGCCGCTACCTTGCGGGTGGAGACCCCTTGCAGGTACATCTCCAGCACCGCTTCCGCTTTGGGGCCCCTACCCCAAATGAACCGCCACCTCCCCGGTCATCCGCTTGCACCGCTCAAAGACCTCGGTCAGGAAAGTCCCCTCCCGGTCCCGGGGTACCCGGAGCTGGGCGATCCTGCCCGCCGGCGTGATGAGGTCCCGGGTGTAGTAGCCGTTCCGCTCCCCGCGGCGGCTTGGGGTGCGCTCACGGTAACCCGCAGCCAGGTGCTCGGTCATCTCTTCTTCCGACACCTGCTCAATGACGGCCTTGACCCCTTCCCGGATGCGCCGGCTGATCTCCTCCTTGGTCAACCTCTTGAGCTCCTCTCGGTCCATTCCGCCCTCCATGCTTAACCCACAAAATACGCGACACTACCTTGGCCCTGGACATATTCACATTGCTCAGCCGCAGCCAGGACAATCTTTCGCCCAGGCCACAGGGCCGGTGGTCTTTGTCTTGAACATGTTGCCGAATCCAGGCAATCAGTCGGGGAATTTCCGACTGGAAGCCAACCTCACCCCTGAGCAAGTCTCCAGCTTTTTGGCCGGAGCTTACTACATCAACATTCACACGCAGGCCAACCCGCCGGGCGAGTTGCGAGCCCAGGTGGTTTTCCCTCGCTAAATCCTTGGGTAGATCTATTGCCCCTCCTGGGATCCCCCGCGGGAGGGGCTTTAGAATATTGGGACTGTTGTCGTCCTGTTGTCAGGGGGAAATAGCGGTGCTTTTGAACAAGACTGGCCGTAGCCTGCTCCTTGCCAGTGTGTTTGCCCTCAGCACCACTTGGGCTGGCGGGGAGGGGCCGAGGGCAGAGGCAGCTTCTCATAACCACAATGGGGATCCCTCTGTTCACATGGCTCATTTGATGAGCCTGGGCCCTGCAGATGAATCCTTCGATTTGCGCTTCCTCGATGCCATGATCTTGCACCATGAAGGGGCTGTGCTCATGGCCGAGGAGGCCCTGCAAAAATCCCGGCGGCAGGAGATTCGTCAGTTGGCAGAGGCCATCTTGAGGACCCAAAGCCAAGAAATCGAGCAAATGCGGGCTTGGCGGCTGAGCTGGTACCCAGAAGCTCCCCAGGATCCCGTGATGTGGCATGAGGAAATGGGGCATCTGATGGCCATGACCCCAGAAATAATCTCCTCCATGCGCATGGACACAGACCTGGGAGCCGCCGACCCGGAGTTTGACCGGCGGTTTCTGCAGGCCATGATCCAACACCATGAGGGGGCCTTAAGCATGGCCAAAGAGGCCTTGGAGAAATCCCAGCGCCCCCAGGTTCGCCAACTGTCAGAGGCAATTTTGGCCACCCAGCAGGCGGAGATTGAGCAGATGCGTGCTTGGGAAAAGCAGTGGTACCCGCAGTAGCGCAGGAACG
Organism: Thermostichus sp. MS-CIW-25; assembly: GCF_054060015.1. Lineage (NCBI taxonomy): Bacteria > Bacillati > Cyanobacteriota > Cyanophyceae > Thermostichales > Thermostichaceae > Thermostichus > Thermostichus sp. MS-CIW-25. The sequence goes on along the minus strand of NZ_JBSSCS010000073.1, from coordinate 1,809 downwards.
GTTACAGGGATCCCTACCCCATCGATAGATTTGTCAGATTTGTCTAGGTGCGCTGCCCTGCTGGCGCAACCGCCGTCCCAAGTGCCCGGGAAAGCTCCTAGGCAGGTTGCTGTCCGCCCACAATGGCCCGACAGCGAATGTAGGGGCCGCCCGCATCCACCTTGGCCGGTTGACCCTTGCCACAATGGCCGGATCCCAAGTCCCACAGGAAGTCCCGCGAGACGGCATCCACCGATTGCAGCACCTCAAAAGCATTGCCGGTGATGGTGACACCGCGCAGCAACTCCGCCAGCTTGCCATCGCGAATGCGGTAGGCCCGCTCTACCCCAAACATAAACTCGCCCGTGGAGTCCGCCTGCCCGTTCCTGGCCCCATCCAGGAAGTAGCCATCGGGAGTGCTGGCAATGATTTCCTCTAGCGTTTGGGATCCGGGTTCAATGAAGGTGTTGCGCATGCGGATCAAAGGCTCATCGGCATATTCCCAGGCGCGGGCATTGCCGGTGGGCTCTACGCCAAAGTGGGCAGCAGTTTCGCGGTTGTGGAGATAGCTGACCAGAATGCCGTTTTGGATGATGGTGGTGCTTTGGGTAGGAACGCCCTCGTCGTCCACAGGAAGGGTTCCCCCTGCCCCCGGCATAAACTCCGAATGGCCGGAGTCTTTGAGAGTAACCCAGTCGCTGGCCACCCGCTGCCCCAGCTTGCCGGCAGCCACAGAACCCGCCAGAACAAAATCCGCCTCGACCGTGTGACCAATGGCCTCGTGCACCAACAGCCCCACGATGGAAGGCGACAGAATAACCGTGGCCCATCCCCCTTCTGCGTAGCCTGCGGACAATAAATCAACCGCGGTAGCAGCCGCCTTTTCCGCCATCTGCAAGGGATGCGAGCGGAACAGGCAATCCCATCCCCCTGTTACCCCAATGGCCTCGGAGCCACTGCTGAGCTGGCCGGCAGCTTCGGCCACCGCCTGAACTCGCAGCTCGGGGCGCACCAGACGAAAGGCCACATCCGCCCCATCGGTGGTGACAATGGCTTTTTCCTCGTAGATCTCGTTGTAGGTGCAACTGGCGGAGCTAATTTGGCGAGAGGCCTGCCGGGCCTGCGCCTCGGTTTCCAAAGCCAACTGGATCTTCGCCTCCAGCGGTTTGTTCAACACCTCCTCCACACCGGGCTCGCAGAACTCCCCTTGGGCCAGCCGCACACTGGGCAGGGATCCCAGCTTTTGTTTGCGGTAGTCGGCGCTGGCTTGGGCGGCACGGCGAGCTTCAGCGATGGCCTCCCGAATGGCAGCCGGCGAGGGATCCCCGGTGGCAGCGAAGCCCCAAGTACCTGCTTCCAACACCCGCACCCCCACTCCGGAACGGCGACGAACCGCGGTGCGCTCAAGGCAGCCCTTCTCGGCAGTGACGCTGCGGAACACCTTGCTGTGGTAGCGCAGTTCCACAAAGCCAGAGCAGTCCCGAAGGATGTCGCGCAGAAGGTCTCGCATAGCAACAGGGAGATGGGTGTAGTCCTCAGTCCAGCATAGCCCGATCCTGGAAAGTCGATGAGCTGCCACGCCGAGTGAAAGCCCCGATCCCGTTCGTGTCAGCAGTGCGGAACATTTTGGCCAGGCCCGCCGTTAGCTAAACCGCCGAGAAGCCCCGCCCTCTGTCCGTAGGACGTATGGACTACGTCCCGCTGAAGCGAACGCGCTAGCGGCGCGGAGCGCTTGGGCCGGGATGAGAGGCGGGAGTACCTTGGCTTTCAATGTACTGGCTCAATGCCGAGACTGTCACCCCACCACATGAAGCGATGAAATAAGATTCA
>NZ_JBSSCS010000072.1:0-4278 GCF_054060015.1 Thermostichus sp. MS-CIW-25 | reverse complement strand
TTGGCTTGCCAACTGCAGGGCTACCGTTCGCGCCAGCGGGCCGGAGGCCTTAAGCCCGCCCTGTACTGCGAAGCAGTCAGGGTTGGGTAGTTTACTCAAGCGCTGATAGGCCACTTGCCTGGATAAAGCTGGGATCGGCGGTGCAAGCTAGGACTCCGCCGCTGACGCGATCAGTGCTAGCCTAGTAAGGCTGTATTCTTGTACAAGCTATGCCTGTTCCCAAGAAGAAAACCTCTAAAGCCCGCAGTCGCAGGCGCTACGCCGTCTGGCTTGGCAAAGCAAAGCTACAGGCCCAGCGAGCCATGACCATTGGTCGGTCGATTTTGAGCGGTCGCAACACCGGCTTCTACTACCCCAAAGCCAAGTCCGAAGAAGAGGAAGAAGAATAAAGCTCTATTGAGGCTTGCTGCGGGGATCCCGGCGGCTGCACGAGTAATACACTGGATTAAGGTCTAGCTCCCTGGAGAAGCGCTCTGCTGACCCTACCGTCTCGCTTATCCATTAGCCTGCATGCGCTCGTTGACCTCCCTCACCTACTACCAACGGTTGGGCCTGTCTCCAGGGGCGTCTCCTGAGGCCATCCGGCGGGCTTATCGGCAGTTGAGCAAACGCTACCATCCCGATACTTCTCCCCTGGCCCCGGAAGTGGCCATTCGCTGCTTTCAAGAGTTGCAGGAGGCCTACCTTGTCCTCAGCAACCCGACGAAACGGGCCATCTACGATGCCAGCTTACGGGCGGTGACTGCCAACACGGGATCTCTGAGCATGACGGGATCCCTAGACGCTGACTCTCTGGAGCTGCGCATGGAAACCCGCCCACTTTCACCTGGTGAGCTTTGTGCCCTGTTGCTGATGGGATCCACCCTGGTTGTGTGTTTGGTGTTGGCAGGTGTCCTCGCTTGGCTGCGAGAGAGTGGGGCAAGCTGATTCTGTGGGCACTCCCCACCGTCTTGGTACGGCATTGGGACGGAGTTCTCGGATTCTGTATCAGGAGTGCTTGAATGAACATAGGCCGTTGACTCTGTGTTGGACTGCTTTTCTCAAATCTCGCCTCTCAAATCTCGCCATGCCTTTGCCCCCCGCAACTACGCCCCTGTATAATCACCCCCTCCACATCATCGAACGCTGGCTAGAGGATCAGGGCTGCACCCGCGACCCGCAAGATGTGGAGCAATGGTTTTGCGAGCGGCCTGGCTGGAAAGCCATTTTGCGTCTGGAAGAAACCAGCATTTGGGTGCGATACACCTACCCAGACGGCAACACGAAAACTTTATCTTTTCCCTATTCCCTCAGCCGGCAGGATGTAGAGCAGGCCATTTTTGAAAGTTAGCCGAGCCATGCGCGTTCTTCAGTTGCCCGCCCTGCGCGATAACTATATCTATCTGCTCTACGATTCCGACACCGCGACAGCAGCCGTGGTGGATCCGGCAGTGGCCGAGCCTGTGCTGGAAAAGCTGACCGAGCTGGGGGCGGAGCTGGTGGCCATTTTCAACACGCACCACCATCACGACCATGTGGGGGGAAATCGGCAGCTTTTGGCCCGCTATCCTCAGGCTGCCGTCTATGCCGGCGAGGCGGATCGGGGGCGGATCCCCGGCCAGACGGTGGAGCTGCGGGCGGGAGCAACAGTGGAATTCGCGGGCCGGCAGGCAACGGTGCTGTTTGTGCCCGGCCATACCCGGGGTCACATTGCCTATTACTTTCCCGAGAGCGGGGATCTCTTCTGTGGCGATACCCTGTTTGCCGGGGGATGCGGGCGGCTGTTTGAAGGCACGCCGGAGCAGATGGTGGGATCCCTGGATCAACTGCGGCAGTTGCCGGAAGCCACACGGGTGTGGTGTGCCCACGAATACACCTTGAACAATCTCAGGTTTGCCCTGACAGTGGATGGAGACAACCCCGACCTGCAGGCCCGTTACCAAAAGGTGGCCGCCCTGCGCCAATCGGGATCCCCAACAGTACCCAGCACTATGGGCGAGGAGCGACGCACCAACCCCTTCTTGCGCTGGGATCAGCCGGCTCTGCAAGCTGCCACCGGGCTCCAGGATCCGGTGCGGGTCTTCGCTCGCCTGCGCGGTATGAAGGATCAGTTCTGAAAATCGGGTTCTGACAAAAGCTCCTGGAGGTGGCCCAAAACCTGAGGGGATGGTGCTCCTCACCACTAGCACAAACGAAACCCCCGAAGAGCTGCACCGTAATCTGGTGCAGGGGCTTTTCATCAGCCCACCTCGGCCTGCCTCCTGGACACTAGAGCCAGCAGGATAGCCGCCCCCAGCCCTTGAGCGACTACCGAAAAGAGCACTAAGCCAGTCAGGGAGAAATCGTAAAGCACCCCCATCAGGGCGCTGCCCACAAACCAAGCCAATCCATAGACACTGGTAAACAGGCCAAAGGCAAAGCCCCTCGTCTCGGGAGCTACCATACCGGCCACCGCCGCCTTCATGATGGATTCTTGGGCCCCCAAACCAATCCCCCAGAGCACCATGCCCAGCACCGTCAGAGCATAGGTACCGGAAAAGGCCAGCGGCGCAAATCCAGCCGATACCGCCACCGCTCCCAGCAAGCTCCACAGCCCCACGCGGTCGAACAGCCAGCCACATCCCAGGGCGGCCAGGGCATCCACCCCCATAGCCAGGGCATACAGCAAAGGGATCCCTGCTCCATCGCTTCCCGACTGTCGTTGCAGATGCAGGGCAATGAGGGGAAAATCCGCAAACCCCATAGCCACACAGGCTGCTGCCAAAAGATACAGCCAGAAAACTTTGGGCAAGCCTTTTGCTGGAGTCATCTCCGGCTCCGGCTCAAAGTCGCGCGGACTGGGATACAGCCATTGCGCCAGCCCCAAAACCCCCAGTCCTATTGCCGCCGGGATCCCCAAGGCCAAAAACCCACCCCGGAAGCCATATCCCGCTCCTAGCATGGCTGCCACCAGCAGTGGCCCTGCCACTGCCCCAATCTGATCTAGGGTCTCATGCAGGCCAAACCCCAAGCCCCGTCCCACCTGCAGGGCTGCATGAGAAAGCAACACGTCCCGCGGCGGGGTGCGGATCCCTTTGCCGGTCCGCTCGGCCAAGAGCAGCACGGCGGCCCAAGGCCAACTGCCCACCCAGGCCAAAGCCGGGATCACCGCCGTGTTGATGACATAGCCCAAGGTGGTGAGCCGCCAGTGACCCCGACTGCGGTGCAAGGGATCCCTGCCCAGCTGGTCGCTCCAATAGCCCACCCCCAACCGCAAGCCATAGGCCAATAGCTCCCCCCCGCCGGCCACCAGGCCCACCACCGTGCCGCTGGCCCCTAGGGATCCCAAAAAAGCCCCAGAAATGCTGCGTGCCCCTTCATAGGTGGCGTCAGCGCACAAGCTCACAATGCCGAGGAGGAGAATAAAGCGCCAGGCAGAGGGAGACATAGTCAGCAACCGCTTGGTCGAGGCTGGCCAAATAGCTGGAGAAAGGGACAGGAGCTGCTCGCTCCCAAGAGGGCTCCCTATCTAGCAGCTCTAGCTACAGAGTAGCCGAGGGAGGTTCTCAAATCTTGCAAGTCCATCAAGGTCTTGCACTCCTTGCCCTGTCTAGGTTTAATAGGAGCGGGTGATGTTTTCCTCCAAGAACTCCTGCCCGAAGGAGCCAAGAAATGGCCAACAAAAGGATGGCTTTGAAGTTAATTTTCAACCTTTTGGGTAGCTGCCTAATCTCAATGGCCGTTGCAGGGGCAAGTACGACAATAGATAAACGGGCAATCTTAAATGCCGAATATCTCATAGCCACTCTGGATGGAGTAGAGCGGATTCGTTTTCAGAACGGAGAGTATCAACGAGGTTCTAGTGTCTTTCAGGAAGGGTTCCTAGTGGCAAAGCTCCAACACCTAAAATTTAGCGACCTCAATAACGACGGGTTTCAGGATGTTGTTGCCATTGCAGCAAGCAATACAGGAGGATCCGCTAGTTGGATTAGCTTGTCAGGACTACTAGGTGGCCAAAAACTTGTGCCCTTGGAGCCTGTATTTCTAGGAGACAGAGTTGTAGTTAGTAACATTTCAATTGAGAAAGGCTCTCGAGGGAGTACTCAGGTTTGCCTGGATATGCTGGTTCACGGGCCTAACGATGGCATGTGTTGCCCTACCAAGAAAGAGAGAAGATGTTTCGTGCTTTCTGAGAGGAGATGGATACCTCGTAAGTAAAGAAGCTAGTAAACTACCCGACCCTGACTGCTTCGCAGTACAGGGCGGGCTTAAGGCCTCCGGCCCGCTGGCGCGAACGGTAGCCCTGCAGTTGGCAAGCCA
>NZ_JBSSCS010000071.1:0-2500 GCF_054060015.1 Thermostichus sp. MS-CIW-25 | reverse complement strand
TGCGGCTACTAAGATGTTTCAGTTCGCCGCGTTCGCCCCTTTGGCCTATGGATTCAGCCAAAGGTGACAAGGCTTGCGCCTTGCCGGGTTGCCCCATTCGGGAACCTGCGGATCACCGCTTTTGTCCAGCTCCCCGCAGCGTTTCGTCGGTAACACGCCCTTCCTCGCCTCTGCGTGCCTAGGTATCCACCGTGCGCCCTTAACTGACTTGACCTTTTCACCTCACGTAACATTGGTGTTCTACCTGCCTCATGCCCCCAGGTTGCTGCTGCTTCCCCCAAGCCAAGGCTCGGAGGGCTCAACCCAGAAGCATGCTGCTCTCTTGCTATGCAGTTTTCAAAGTGCTGGCCGGCTCAACCCGGCTGGAGGCTTGTGCTCGGACCCAAACCCCTAGCCCGGTCGTCAACCTATCCAACTGGAGAACCCCTTCCCGGCTCCTCACCAAAGTGGTGGAGGTAAGCGGACTCGAACCGCTGACTTCTGCCGTGCAAAGGCAGCGCTCTACCAGCTGAGCTATACCCCCAATCCAGACTGCACCCACCCTCTGGCTTTGCCCTCAGCTTGGCCAGCTCGCTTCTAGCTTGCTAGCTCTCCCTTCTCCAGGACAAACAGTGGGCCATCCTGGACTCGAACCAGGGACCTCACCCTTATCAGGGGTGCGCTCTAACCACCTGAGCTAATAGCCCTCCCCTCGGTTCCCCTCCAGAACCCCAGTCAACCATCCCTTCAACCCCGACCGACCTGGGATAACCTTTGCTGGCCTGAGGGTGGTCTAACTCCCCTCAGATGCCCCAAGGTAGGTCTCCCTAAAAGGAGGTGATCCAGCCGCACCTTCCGGTACGGCTACCTTGTTACGACTTCACCCCAGTCACCAGCCCTGCCTTCGGCGGGTGCTCCGACTTCGGGCATGGCCAGCTCCCATGGTGTGACGGGCGGTGTGTACAAGGCCCGGGAACGTATTCACCGCAGCATGCTGATCTGCGATTACTAGCGATTCCGCCTTCACGCAGGCGAGTTGCAGCCTGCGATCTGAACTGAGACGCGGTTTTTGGGATTGGCTCACGCTCGCGCGCTCGCGACCCTTTGTCCGCGCCATTGTAGCACGTGTGTAGCCCAGAGCGTAAGGGGCATGCTGACTTGACGTCATCCTCACCTTCCTCCGGTTTGTCACCGGCAGTCTCCCTAGAGTGCCCAACTCAATGCTGGCAACTAGGAACAAGGGTTGCGCTCGTTGCGGGACTTAACCCAACATCTCACGACACGAGCTGACGACAGCCATGCACCACCTGTGTCCGCGCTCCCGAAGGCACCCCCACGTTTCCGCAGGGTTCGCGGCATGTCAAGCCCTGGTAAGGTTCTTCGCGTTGCATCGAATTAAACCACATGCTCCACCGCTTGTGCGGGCCCCCGTCAATTCCTTTGAGTTTCACACTTGCGTGCGTACTCCCCAGGCGGGACACTTAACGCGTTAGCTCCGACACTGACCGGGTCGATACGGCCAACGTCTAGTGTCCATCGTTTACGGCTAGGACTACTGGGGTATCTAATCCCATTCGCTCCCCTAGCTTTCGTACCTCAGCGTCAGTTGAGGCCCAGTTGCGCGCTTCCGCCTCAGGTGTTCTTCCCGATCTCTACGCATTTCACCGCTACACCGGGAATTCCCGCAACCCCTACCTCACTCTAGCCGGCCAGTTTCCAGGGCCTTCCCACAGTTGAGCTGTGGCCTTTAACCCCAGACTTGGCCAGCCGCCTACGTACCCTTTACGCCCAATAATTCCGGATAACGCTTGCCTCCTCCGTCTTACCGCGGCTGCTGGCACGGAGTTAGCCGAGGCTTATTCCTGGGGTACCGTCAGCTTTCGTCCCCCAGAAAAGAGGTTTACAACCCAAGGGCCTTCCTCCCTCACGCGGTATTGCTCCGTCAGGCTTGCGCCCATTGCGGAAAATTCCCCACTGCTGCCTCCCGTAGGAGTCTGGGCCGTGTCTCAGTCCCAGTGTGGCGGGCCATCCTCTCAGACCCGCTACGGATCGTCGCCTTGGTAGGCCGTTACCCCACCAACTAGCTAATCCGACGCAGGCTCATCCTCAGGTGGATTGCTCCTTTCAGCTTCCGCCTGTATGGGGTATTAGCAGCCGTTTCCAGCTGTTATCCCCCGCCTGAGGGTAGATTCCTACGTGTTACTCACCCGTCCGCCACTGACACCCGAAGGTGCCCGTCCGACTTGCATGTGTTAAGCATACCGCCAGCGTTCATCCTGAGCCAGGATCAAACTCTCCGTGTCAATTCAAGAGCTTGTCTCTGGAAAAATGGAAACTTGACAGGGTTGAATATGCAGCCACAGCACCCTCAGGGGGTCTGTTTTGCTGCTTGCCGGGCGATGGTTGACTGAACAGCTTACTTGTCAAGGTTCTGGGACGCCGGGGCTGGTGGCCTCATCAGCGCTTTACTACCCTATCCCCACCACCACCACCCCGTCAAGATATCCAACCCAAAATTTTT
>NZ_JBSSCS010000070.1:0-6694 GCF_054060015.1 Thermostichus sp. MS-CIW-25 | reverse complement strand
CGCCTGAAATTCCGAAACTTAGCTGTCCTCTGGGGCCGCTAGGGATTGGGATAAAGCCCGCACCCTGCGCATAGCGCGGGTGTCGGGTAGTTTACAAGTGCTTCACTTTCTTCCGCGTAGAGGTGGCGTACCCGGCAATATCCAATTTGCGGCGGTTGCTACACTTGTCATCCTTGCCTTCCCAGACCAATTCCGTCCGCAGCCGTCGCCCCAGTCATGTTCTGCAGAGATTCCAAGTCCTGAGCCGCATTGGGCAGACATGGTTGACAATGCGAGGGATCCCTTTTTGAACTGTCCATGAGCTGGCAACGCCCAGATAATCGCACCGCTGCTCAATTGCGCCCGGTTTCTTTTGAGCGCCACTTTACCCGCTATGCCCCTGGCTCAGTGTTGGTCAAGTTCGGCCATACCCATGTCCTTTGCACCGCCAGTGTAGCCGAAGAAGTTCCCCCTTTTCTGCAGAACACCGGCCAAGGCTGGCTGACGGCTGAGTACCGCATGTTGCCCGGAGCCACGCAACAACGACAGCCGCGGGAAATGTTGAAACTATCGGGCCGTACTGCCGAGATTCAACGGCTCATCGGGCGCAGTCTGCGCGCCGCCTTGGATTTTCGCAAGCTGGGATCCCGTACCATCACCGTCGATGCCGATGTGCTGCAGGCCGATGGCGGCACTCGCACCGCCGCGATCACAGGGGGCTATGTGGCTCTGCACGACGCCATCACTTGGCTGTACAAACAGGGGGCCCTGGATCCGGCCCAGGGATCCCCGCTGCGGCAGCAGGTGGCGGCCCTTTCAGTAGGAATTGTGCAGGGAGAGGTACTTGTGGATCTGTGCTATGAGGAAGACAGCCAAGCCGAGGTGGACATGAACATTGTTATGAACGAGCAGGGATCCTTCATCGAGATCCAGGGCACTGCCGAAGCCGCCTGCTTCAGTCGCCCGCAACTGCTACAAATGTTGGAGATGGCCCAAGCCGGGATCCAAGAATTGCTCCAAGCCCAACGGCAGGCTCTCAATTTAGAAAGATAGAGCCATAGCCGGACCCTAGCCTTGCAATGGTAATCCTTCAAGGCACTGCATATGGGATTGCATGGGTGTATATCCTGGTTGGCAAAGCGGTATTCCCTTGCTGTAAAGGAATGGCCGGGAAAGCTAAGATCAGCCAGTTGTTAAAATAAGTGAGCTCTCTGAAGCTGATACATTTACGCTGAACACTGCTGAACATCACTGTTCAACTATGCAGCGATGGCATTCTGTTTGTTTCCAACCAGAATGGCGGTATCCCGCAAAGCTTTGAGTAGAATACCCAAAGCGCAGTTTCCGTGTCGTCTTACTACCAATTTTCTGCTTTGCTTTGGCTACCATGTTGGCAGACTCGAAAGTAAACAGAAAGATCAACTGGTAGTAATCCGTACTGAACATATTATACATTATTTTCAGTATAGTTGAGCTTATTATTGACTAGAGTCATGCTCTCCTTTCGACGGTTTGAGCGTGTGGCTGAGGTGAATCGCTGCTCATTTGGCCTGAAGAAGTTGGCCCGGAGAACGCTGCATGTCCCGTTTTGTGTTCGGCTCGGAGGAACTTGCGCCACTGCTCAGGCAGCAAGGTTGGCGGTTTACCACTGGATATCTGCACATTCACCTCAAGGGACTGGATCCCTCTGAGGGTGCGGAACCCTGGGTGTTGACCTACTACCACGGCAGGCTGCTTTTTTCTGCCGATCAACCCCTCAACACGCAAATCCTGCTGAAACGACTCTCCCGCTTTATTCCTCGCCTCAACTTGGAATGGCCACAGCGGGCCATCTCGGTGGTGCAAGAGCGCTTGATGAAAGACCATTCCTTACCTGAGCTGCTGGAGGCTATCACGCAATTGGGCCTGCTCAAGCCGGGGGAGCTGGAAGATGCCCTGTGGCTCAACCTGCTTACCGATTTCGACCGCTACCTATTCGAACGGGCAGGCACCTGTTACTTTGAGGTGCAGGAGCAGGTCGCCCAAGAGGCCCCCATTGGCGGGTTTGAGTTGGAGCCGCTGCTGCAAGAAGCCGCCCGGCGCCACGATCGCTGGGCAGATTTGAAGGTGGCGATCCCAACTATGCTGGCGGTGCCGGTGGTCAATTGGGAACGGGTCAACCGCTACCGCATCACCGATGAGCAACGACAGAAGCTCCACACCCTCACCAAAGATGGCCAGTCGCTGGAGGTGATCGCCAAGAAGCTGTGTCGAGATCGGCTGGAGGTGGCCAATCTCTTTGCCTCCTGGGCGAAAAAAGGTTTGGTCAGCCTACAAACACCCCAAGAGCTGCTGCAGACCAAGCGCCACAACCCGATAACCATCTTGGCGGTGGACGACAGCGTGGTGATGCAGGAAATCCTACGGCAGTATTTGCCCAACTATCAGGTGATTACAACGGGCAACCCCGCCGAGGTGCTTCCTTTGTTGTTTCAGCATCGGCCCCACCTGTTGTTGATGGATATCGCCATGCCGGGGATCGATGGTCTAGAGCTTTGCCGCATTGTGCGCAGCTTAGAAGAGTTTAAGTCCCTTCCCATCCTGATGGTTACCGCTCGCGATGGTCTGCTGGCCCGCATCCGCGGCAAGTGGTCGGGGGCAACCGCCTACTTGACCAAGCCCTTCAACGAAAGCCAGCTTAATGCAGAGGTGAAACGGCTTCTGGCCCAACAGCCGCCTGCCCACAGACAAAATCCTCTGTCGGTTCAGGGAGGCAGAACAGGTCATCCTGCCCTATTTCAGGGATCCCCCCGTTCCCTCGAGGATCAAGCCAAGGCGTAGTGTCCTTCTGAGTTGATCCCCGTCGCCATTGGCTTTCCTGTCAAAATCAACAAAGGTTTTATGTTAGATAAGAAGTCAACTCAAGAGACCATAACTTGTCTGGGCTGACTGCTAATGTCAATGGATTGATAGCTCATTAGGACATGCCCAAAAGAGAAAAATAGGTTGCCGGGGATTTCAGAAACAAGAGACGAAGTAAGCATCCCATACACTGAAAACTTATCCGATCAACCTTCCTCATTGTCATCACGACCGGCTACTTCAATCTCTCTCAGGAACTGGCTTTTCCCCGCTGGCATTATGAGGTCGTTTAAGCCTTAGAGAAGCCTCACAAGGCTTCTGGCAAAAGAGTCCATACTAAGGGTACCGACAAACAAGCCCTGAAGACATGAAAAAAGATCGAACAGGGTTCAGCAGGCACTTCTGAAGGCAAACCAGAAATATTAAACGCTGTCGTGGATCCCGACAAGATCAATGAGAGGGAGAAATCAAGCAGAAATTGCTCAGGATCCATGGACAGGGATCCCAAGAATACGTAAAATCGAGTAAAGAATGTAAAGAAAACGCCACACTTCTCCAATTGGTCCCGATCCCCAAGGAGCATTATGCTGCGACTGGAACACATTAGCAAAATCTATCCCACCGGTGAGGTGCTCAAGGATGTGAACTGGGAAGTTAAGCCTGGGGATCGCGTCGGCCTAGTGGGAGTAAACGGGGCCGGAAAGACAACCCAGCTCAAGATTATCTGCGGGCAAGAAGAACCGACCAGCGGCGAGGTGATCCGCCCCGCCAACCTGCGCATCGCCTATCTCACCCAAGAATTTGGAGTGGATCCCGCCCGAACGGTGCGAGAAGAGTTCTGGACAGTCTTTCAAGAGGAAAACCGCATTCACCAAGAAATTGCCCAAATCACCCAACAGATGGAGCAGGCGGACGCGGACACGTTGGAAACCCTTTTGCGCCGTCTAGATCGTCTACAGCGCCAATTTGAGAGTTTACATGGCTATGAACTGGAGGCGCGTATTGAGAAAATCCTGCCGGAAATGGGGTTTGAGCCGGAGGACGGGGATCGGTTGGTGAGCGCCTTCAGCGGCGGCTGGCAGATGCGCATCAGCCTGGGGAAAATCCTGCTGCAAAAACCCGATTTGATGTTGCTAGACGAGCCGACCAACCACCTAGACTTGGAGACCATTGAGTGGCTGGAAAACTACCTCAAGAGCTTGACGATCCCCATGGTGATTGTTTCTCATGATCGAGAGTTTTTGGATCGGCTTTGCACCCAAATTGTGGAGACGGAGCGAGGAGTTTCTACGACATACTTGGGTAACTATTCTCAATACCTACTCCAAAAAGCTGAGCGGCGAGAGGCACAACAAGCTGCCTACGAACGTCAGCAAAAGGAAATTGAAAGGCAACAAACCTTCATCGATCGCTTCCGGGCCAGTGCCACCCGCAGCACTCAGGCCAAAAGCCGCGAAAAACAACTGGAAAAGATCGAGCGGGTCGAAGCGCCCATTGGCGACGTGCGTACCCTCAAGTTTCGCTTTCCCCCTGCTCCCCGCAGTGGTCGCGAGGTGGTGAAGATCGAGAATTTGACGCACATTTATGGAGATAAGATTTTGTTTTTGGGTGCGGAGCTGTTGATCGAGCGTGGGGATCGCGTCGCCTTTCTGGGGCCCAATGGGGCAGGAAAATCCACCCTGCTGCGTCTTATCACCGGCCTAGAGCAACCTACCGAGGGATCTGTGAAATTGGGAGCACACAATGTGATCCCTGCCTACTTCGAGCAAAATCAAGCAGAGGCTTTGGATCTGAGCAAAACCGTCTTGGACACCATCCATGACGAAGTGCCCGACTGGAAAAACGAAGAAGTGCGCACGCTGTTGGGTCGCTTTTTGTTCAGCGGCGACGCCGTTTTTAAGAAAGTAGCGGCTTTGAGCGGGGGAGAAAAAGCCCGCTTGGCGTTGGCGAAAATGCTACTTCAGCCGGCCAACCTACTGATTTTGGATGAGCCCACCAACCACTTAGATATCCCGGCCAAAGAGATGCTGGAAGAAGCTTTACAGCATTACGATGGCACGGTGATCCTTGTTTCTCACGACCGCTACTTTATCTCAAAAGTGGCCAACAAGATTGTAGAGATTCGCAACGGAGAGTTGGTCGCCTACCAGGGCAACTATCACTACTATCTAGAAAAGATCGCTGAAGAGAAAGAGAAAGCCCGACAAGAGCGAATCGCTGCCGAAAAACGAGCCAAAGAGCGAGAAAAACAGAAAGCCAAAAAGGCAGCCGGCAAAACCTAAGGAGCCAAAGCAATGTTTACGGGTCTGGTTCGAAGTTTGGGCACAGCCCAGTTGATCAATTCTTCACAGCTACGGGTTACCTGTCCCCGGTTGCAACCTCAGTTGGCCTATGGAGATAGCGTGGCGGTGGACGGCCTTTGCCTGACGGTGGTGGAGATTCTGCCCGATGGATTTTTGGCCGATGTTTCGCCGGAAACCCTGCGGCGCTCGACTTGGGGCCAGGGATCCCTCGGCCCACGCATAGTCAACCTGGAACCGGCGCTGCGGGTAGGAGACAAGTTAGGGGGGCATTTTGTCAGCGGCCATATCGATGGGGTGGGGCAACTGTGGGATCAAGCCGCCACTGGCAACGCCTGGGAGCTGAGCTTCAAGGTTCCTGAAGAGATCGGGCGTTACATCGTACCCAAGGGCAGCGTGACGGTGAATGGGGTGAGCTTGACCATTGCCGAGGTGCGCCAAGGGGGCTGCTGGTTCAAGGTGGCTGTGATCCCCCAAACCTACCGCGAGACCAACCTTTCTCAGCTCCAAGTTGGGGATCCCGTCAACATAGAGGCGGATATTTTGGGCAAGTATGTGGAAAAATTGCTGGGCTTGCTGCCCCCCGAGAGCAGCGTTTCTCTGGAGTTTCTGGCCGAGCATGGCTATATCTAGGTACCTTTCCCATGATCCACCCCGAGGAAGTTGAGCGCCTGCGCGGCGTAAATGTTTATCTCATTGGGATGATGGGCAGCGGCAAATCCACCGTGGGATCGGAGCTGGCAGCCCAGTTGCGCTTTCAATTTTTCGACACCGATGGTCTGGTGGAGCAGGTGGGGGGTTCTTCCATCGCTCAGATCTTCGCCGAGCATGGGGAAGCCTACTTCCGGGATCTGGAGACGCAGGTGTTGGCCCAGTTGAGCAGCTACACCCGGTTGGTGATCGCCACAGGCGGCGGCATTGTGTTGCGCCCCAAAAATTGGAGCTACTTGCACCATGGCCTCACCGTTTGGCTGGATGCGACCCCCGAGCTGATTTGGCAGCGGCTCAAGCGGGATCCCGGCCAACGCCCCCTGCTGCAAACCCCCGACCCCCAAGCTGCCCTGTACAAGCTGATGCAAGAGCGAGAGCCGTTCTACGCCCAAGCCGATGTGCGGGTGCCCATCCGGTCAGAAACTAGCCCGCCCCAGTTGGTTGAACAGATCTGGCAAGCCATTCGCGCCCGCTTGCGAGATGGGATCCCTTCCTAGCCACCTCATGCCCATTACAAAAAACAAAAAGGGATCCCTTGGGGGATCCCTGAACTCTTCAATACTCAAGTGGATTACTTAAGATTCGCCGGGAGCGGATCCCTGACGCAGCCAGGGTAGCTTCCTTTAGAGCGCATTGCCGCGGGGGAGGACTTCTTCAGGGAACTCAAAGCGCTCATGGGGCTGGTCCTGCGGCGCCATCCACGCCCGAATCCCCTCGTTCAGCAAAATGTTCTTCGTGTAAAACGTCTCAAACTCCGGGTCTTCCGCTGCCCGCACCTCCTGACTGATAAAGTCATACGCCCGCAGGTTCAGCGCCAACCCCACTACCCCAATGCTCGACATCCACAAACCCGTCACCGGCAC
>NZ_JBSSCS010000069.1:0-6946 GCF_054060015.1 Thermostichus sp. MS-CIW-25 | reverse complement strand
ACTTTTGACCAGCAAACCTATATGGAGGAGGGCTTTCCTCCCGACACCAAGCCTGCGGCTATGGTGCGGGCCTCCAGCCCGAAAATTTGGTGAGCTTTCTGGGAAGGGATCAGTCTTGGATGTACTCCTCGCCAGAGATCAGGGCAGCTTCGGCTTTTTGAAACTCCCTTCCCAAGTAGGCCGCATGGCTGAGCTGGGAGACCACTCTCTCCTGCTCCTTTTCAAAGATCTGTACACACAGTTCTTTGGCCGTGCGCCCAACATACACCCG
Organism: Thermostichus sp. MS-CIW-25; assembly: GCF_054060015.1. Taxonomy (NCBI): domain Bacteria; kingdom Bacillati; phylum Cyanobacteriota; class Cyanophyceae; order Thermostichales; family Thermostichaceae; genus Thermostichus; species Thermostichus sp. MS-CIW-25. Next base: position 6,675 of record NZ_JBSSCS010000069.1, on the reverse strand, counting down.
TTCAGGGGATCGGTTGACGGAGCCCTTGGCCGGGATCACAGCTCCTGTTTCCGGATCGGTGGCCAGCCCCCGCTCATTGATGACGGTGCTGTAGTACTTGGCGCAAATGAGGTTCTGCTCCCGATCCAAGTAGATGACGAAATAGCCCGCCGGATCCAGATCCAGGGGTCGGCGGGAGAGATGGTCGTCAATACTGCGAATCTGCTCGCTCAGGGGATTGGAGGAAGGGGACATAGAACGGCTGACCCAGAACCACACAGGACGTAGCCGAGACTACCTTTGGCTGCTCTCATTGTGGCAGATGAACCCAATCTTTGGGCAGCCTTTGGGGTGGTTGACTTCCTTCCCAGCTTGAACGGTGGGGCTGGTCATATACCCGATGAAGGGGATCCTGTGCGGGCCATCCACCTGAGGTCTCAGAGCTTGGATTAGCGCGGGGCAACCCGATAGAACCGAGTGGCCGTCACCCACTGGTCGGAAGGGATCCCCTCGACAATAATGGCGCGGGCAATGGCATTGCCCAGTTGGGATCCCCGCACCCGCACATCGGCAAAGGATCCACTCTGCTCGAAAGAGGCGATCTCCTGGAAGTTGAGAGGACGGGGAGAGGCCACCGCCAACACCTGGGCTTGACCGAAAGGCGGAGCGATGGTCAACCGGTAGCTGGCCCCCGGCGGTGGGAAGGTGCGCACTTCTCCGGCCCGCAGAAACTCGTTGCCGCCGGAAAAGCGGTTGGGCAAAATCAGGTGAGTACGGCCATCGGCTTGGATGCTGAACAAGTAGACGTAGGCATCGCGGTTGGTGCTCAGGGTAATAGAAATCGGCTCGCCAGGCCGGTAGATGGGGTTAGACCCGCGCCGATCCAGCTCCAGATTCACCCGCAGGTCGGAAGGAACGGGGTTGACAATGATGGAGCGGGTGCCAACATCCAACTGACGGGTATCGGCCAGTTGCAGCCTTTGTAAAGGAGGGTAGATGCCTAGGGTTTGCGGAAAAACAGCGGTGGTCGGAGCCACAGACAGCCCCAAAGCCAGCGGTAGGAAAAGCAGTTTGGCATTCATGGTTCACACCCAATCAATGGCTATGTTCATCCTAGGAAGGGGCGCAGGTTATGCGGGTCAGGCTTTGCGCAATCTCCAATCTCTTGCCGCGGCAGTTTCTCCTGCTGCAGATGGCACCCCCAAGAGGGAAAAGACGGTAAACCAGCGGGGGCACGGCTCTGTTCTCGGTACCTGGGATGGGAATTGGGAGCCACCGGTTTGGCAAGGGTTAATCTACAGGTAAGGGATCCCTTCCTCACGCCAGCTTCCCAGTCAACCCCCAACTTGCTCATGGCTCACGACAGCTACCAAGAAGGCATCGCAGCGGTACAAGCGGGCGATTTCCAGGCTGCCATCCAAGCGTTTCGCCAGGCGGTTGCTGCCGATCCAACCCATACCGAAGCTCGTTACAAGCTGGCCTGGGTACTGGGCATGAGCGGCTATCTGGATCCGGCCCTGACAGAGCTGGAAGCCGTTTTGGCGGCAGATCCCAACCATGTGGCAGCCCATTACAATCGAGGGGCCCTCCTCTTGCAAAAGGCCCAACTGGAAGCAGATGAGGACGGACAAATCGATCTGGCCGTTCTACAGCAGGCAGAAGCAGCCTTTCAAACGGTAATGCGCTTGGATCCCACCGACCAACGGGCCTTTGCCTTCCTCAATTTGGTCAAGCGGGCCATTCGCAACCATCAGGCGTCCACTCAGGTCTCCGGCGGCAGTGGCGGGTAAATCTGTGGGGGTTGTGGTCGGCAGCGATTGCACAGCCAGAAACCCATTGCGTAACATAAGTAAAGCCTGGGGATCCCAGCAGTTTGGAGAGGTGTCCGAGCGGTTTAAGGAAGCAGTCTTGAAAACTGCCGTGGTTCACGCCACCGTGGGTTCGAATCCCACCCTCTCCGTTTATCTTGAGGTAAAGCACAACGGGTCGAAGCTACAGAGATTCACTGGCCCAGAGGGGGAGCTATCCACATGACCATCCTTGATTTATCGACCTTGACCACTCAACAGCTCAAAGACATAGCTTGGCAGTTGCGGGGCACTCCCGCAGTGGAGCCCATCTATCGGGAACTGGGATCCCGACCCAAGAGCATAGTGATTGCACCTGAAGATCCCCAGTGGACAGAAAAGGTTAACCAAATCCTCACAGAGGGATCCCCATCCTGACCGTCGCATCCCAAACAAGGCGGGACATGAATATCGAACAGCCGCCCTTGCCTGCCTGTGTCAGCTCTGCTAAATACTGAACACCCCCCACAGTTCCTTTAGTTGAAGAGAGGGTCACCATCTTGGGTAGCAGGAGCTAGCCGCAATGATTCCCACCGTCAAAGACGTTTGTCAAATTCATCCTATGGCCTTGAACTACGCCATAGTTGAGCAAATTGAAAATCTGTCGAATGTTATCGAGCATACAGCAGAGGATGCCCGGGCATTCTTCGCCAAAAACCACATTACCCGCGGGATGGATCTGTTGCTGCGTCAGGGGCTCAAACGGCTGGCAGGTCGCTCCGACCAAGCGGTGTTTGAACTCAAACAGGCGATGGGGGGTGGTAAAACCCACTCCATGATTGCCCTAGGGTTGCTGGCGCGGGATGCCGCTTTGCGTGCCGAGGTTGTGCCAGACATCACTCAAGATGCTCCTTTTGCCGACGCTAAACTGGTTGCCATTAATGGACGCCTCAAGTTCGAGCAACGGTTTATTTGGGGAGAGATTGCCCGGCAACTGGGGAAAGAAGAGGCTTTTGTCAAATTTTGGCAGCACGGAGCAGATGCCCCCAGTGAGCAGGATTGGATTGATTTAATTGGAGATGAACCCACCCTCATTCTATTGGACGAGCTGCCGCCCTACTTCGACTACGCCATTACCCGCATGGTGGGCGGAGGTACATTGGCGCAAGTGACAACCTACGCCCTATCGAACCTGCTGAGTGCCGCCTTGAAGTTAAAGCGCTGCTGCATTGTCATTTCCAACCTATCCGGCAGCTACGAAGGAGCCTCACGGGAACTGCAAAAAGCAATCGGTAACTTCGCTCAAGAAACCAACCGCCAAGCGCGATCCATCACACCGGTAGACCTGGGCACATCGGAAATTTACGACATTCTCCGCAAGCGGCTATTTAGCTCCCTGCCCAATGTACAAACCATTGATGCAGTTGCTTCTGCCTACGCAAAAGTGCTGGGAGATGCAGCCAGAGCCAAATCAATTGCCAAAACTGCCGAACAAATTGCCGCCGAAATTCATGCTTCTTACCCTTTCCATCCTTCGGTTAAGCACATCATTGCCCTATTTAAGGAAAACGAAAGCTACCGTCAAACTCGCGGCTTGATGCAGTTTGTTTCAAAAATAATCCAGTCGGTATGGGAGCGTCCCAGCAACGATGTCTACCTGATCGGTTGCCAGCATCTGAACCTCAACATCCCAGATGTGCGGGAAGAGATCAACAAAATCAGCAATCTACAGGGAGCGATTGCCCACGATATTGCGGCCAATGGCACTGCTGTCGCTGAACTGGTGGATCAAAAACTGGGCCATGATGCTGCCAGTCAGATTGCTGCCCTGCTGTTGACTGCCTCTCTGTCTGAATCAGTTGATGCCGTGAAAGGCTTTACCGAGGGGCAATTTTTGGAATACCTAGTAGCTCCTCAGCGGAATGTCAGCGAATTTCAGGATGCTTTTCAAGCGTTCCGTGCCAACGCCTGGTACCTGCACCGCAAAGAAAACGATGCTTGGTACTTTTCCAACATCGAGAACCTGCGTAAGCGCATTGATAGCCGTGCCCGCAACGCTCCCCAGCCGAAAATTGATGCGGAAATGAAGCGGCGGCTGGAAGAAATTTTCCGACCCCAACGGCGGATTGCCTATCAAGAGGTGCAAGCCCTGCCCAAAATTGATGAGATTCGCCTCAATGGCCCGCGGGTGTGCCTGGTACTCAGCCCAGACAGCAAAACACCCCCAGAAGAGGCCCAGCAGTTTTGGGAAAGTGTTCCCGAGAAGAACAACTTTTGTGTGGTTACCGGAGATGGCTCCAATCTGGCCAGCCTAGAAGACAAAACCCGTCGTTTGTGGGCCGTTGCCCGAGTACTGGAAGAAACCGGTGGAGACAAATCCCCCCACAAAGCAGAACTGGAGGAAGAGGCCGAACAAGCCGCCTACGACTTTAACGCCACTGTGGTCAGCCTGTTCAATCGGGTCTATTACCCCATCAAGGGCAAACTGACTCCTACCAAGCTCTCCATGACCTTTACGGGCAATACCTTCCATGCTGAAGAGCAGATCGAAAAAGCCCTATCCGATGTCGGTGCATCCAAGCTGTATGTCGATGTGGAAGCCAATGCCGAGGCGTTGCTGTCGCGAGCAGAAGACCTGTTGTGGCCGGCAGGGGGAGAGCGGCGTATCCCTTGGCGAGACGTGGTTTCCCGCACCATCACCAACGAGCGCTGGCCCTGGTTGCCCCCCAAAGGAATGGATACCCTGCGGCAGATAGCCGTCAGCCAAGGTCGCTGGCGGTACACCGAAGATGGATACATCGAAAAGGGGCCCTTTCCGCCCCCCCGCACATCCGTAGCCATCACCCAGCGAGAATACGATGACCGCACCGGTACGGCTACCTTGGAAATTCTGCCTCGAGATGCGGGCAAAAATGGCCGTGTTCACTACAGCTACACGCCCAATGTGGATGCCAACAGCCCTGTGGTGCCCGATACGATCTGGACAACCGATGCCACTGCCCTGTGGTTTGTCGCCATTGACCCGGATGGCCGGCACGAGACAGGGGATGTCTATGCTTGGAAGAATACGCTGACCCTCACCCACCAGCCTCGTATTGGCGGCGGCAAGCGCACCGTAGAGCTAACCGTGAAACCCCGTGGTCAAATTCGCTGGAACACCACGGGCATTAACCCACGGGAAGGCACCCTCTACACTGGCCCCATCGAACTAGAGGGATCAGAAGCCGTTACCATCTATGCCTACGCCGAAGATCAAGGGGTGAGCACCACTCGCAACTTCACGATCCCGGCGCTCGACCAAAAAGGGCCGGTGATTGACAAAAACAAACCGGCTAAGCTGCACAAGCGCCTCAACCTGCAAGGAAATAAGGCGAGTTATACGGCCATCAATCAGTGCAAGGCTTTGGGTGTGCGACTGGCGGGTGGGATCTCCCTAACCGTGGGGGAAGGGAACCGAGCCATCACCACCCGTTTTGGAAGCGATATGGTGGTAAAAGCGGAAGACATTGAGCAGTTTATTGCGATAGCACGTCAGGCTTTGGGCAATGAGACGGCAGAGGTGAGTCTGCGCTTGAACGAACTACACTTCAGCAGCGGCCACGATTTGGAAGTCTTTTTGCATCGGTTGGAAATCAATCCTGAGCCGGGAGAGGTAGAGCAGTGAGCGATAAAAAATGGGAGACGGTGGGGTTCGGCTGTCCCAAAACCGTTGATCCCCACCACTTTGTGGTCGAAATACCTGCCGGCAGAACCGCTCCTGTGCTGATTTACGAAGTCTATGGCATCAAGGCGGGCATCAACGGACAGCCGGACATTGCGGAGCGCTGTGTTCTCAGCCGGTCTATCTGGAGCCAGATTGCTGAGGATCTCAAACAAGAGTTTAATGACCGCCTGCGGGCGAAAAAAATGAATCCGAGCCGTTGGACAACTGGCCGCAACCTCGTAGAACGTCTGCTGGGGAAGGAATTGCTGGTGCTGGCTTGGGCAGTAGAACGGGCCAAACCGGAGGCGATCCCCAATGCCATTCGCAACTGGAGAGGGCTGCGTCCAGAAGAGCGCTGGTGGCTTTACACCATGACAGCAGCGGCGACAGGGGGTGTCGATCACGGGAATATCGGTTGGCGCAAAGCCCTGCGCTATGCCCTCACAGAAAATCCCTTGACGGAACTGAGTGTGCCCACTCCGGTCAAGCGCCCATACCAGCCAGCTTGTTCCGATAGCTTGCGTAGCGAAGCCGTAGAAGCCGATCAACTCAGCCTGTTATCCTGCTTGCAAGAAGATCCCTCGCCCTTTTGGGATAGTGAAGCAACCATTGGCACGACAAAGCTAAGAGATTAAGTTATATAGATAAAACCGCCTATTTGGGAGAATGCAAATGATGACAGAACTGCTGGAGAAAGCGATTAGCAAGTTAAAAGCTCTACCCACAGAGGAGCAAAATGCAATTGCCAGCCTGATTCTTGATGAGCTAGAAGACGATCAGCGATGGGAAGAATCCTTTGCTTCTTCAGCGGATATGTTAGCAAAACTCGGTGCCGAGGCAATAGCCGAGTATCAAGCAGGCAAGACGGAAGAATTAAACCCCGAAACGCTGTGAAATCTCGCACCACTGCCCAGTTTCGCAAGTTGTTTAACGCTCTTCCAGAGTCCATTCCAGATTTGGACAAGCTAGACTTACAAAGGACGCTAATCCCGATCAAAAGTCAATATAATCCGCTTCTCTTGTGCAGCTCTAGCCAAGACCTCGAAATCTTTAGTACCTGGAGCTTCCTCTGAGAGCGATGCCACATCTAAGCCAGCATCTCGCAATAGACAGATACAGCCTTTTAATTTAAAATAGGGTACAGGTATTCAAGAGGAAGGAGAGAAAGGAATGCCGACTCATTCTTTGGATTTGCGGCAAAGAGTT
>NZ_JBSSCS010000068.1:0-7207 GCF_054060015.1 Thermostichus sp. MS-CIW-25 | reverse complement strand
CCGGGCTTGTTTTGTTCTCTGGTAGAGCAGAACAGGCTCAGGGCTACTGAAAGCCCGCTCCGTACCGCTTAGCGGTCGGAGCCGGGTAGTTTACGAGTTCACATGATTTGATGAGGAAAGTTTTGGGTCTGCGAAGGGTAACCTGAGACCAAGAAAAGGCTTGAATACCAGGGCAAGATCCTTTGGGTTTAGCCGGGTGCCTGATTTCTCCCAAAGTGGGGCTGAGGCTGTCATGAATCGGTTTTCCCTTCATGAAGTCTATCTCAGGAGAATCCTTTTCCGTCTGGCCACTGCGGCTCCTCGTGGCATGACATTGATCGAGTTGCTTGTGGTCATCGTGATTGTCGGTACTCTCTGCGCGGTGGCCATTCCCAACCTGCTTAACCACATTCGCCGTTCCAGAGTTGCTGAAGCCCAAACAGCTTTGGCGACCGTTGGCCGTGCTTCGGAAATCTTCCGCATGGATTTTACGGTTTATCCTTCCAGCTACGCCGATATTCAATTCGGAGGGATCCACGGGGATCGTTATCTGCAAGATCCCTGGCAAGCCCCCAACTATCGTCTCCCCGAAGTTGTTCCTCCCACTCCTGGCCCAGCTGGCATGCGTTGGATGACGGAGTCTCACACCTACACAGCTGCTGGTGGGGATCCCCTGCGCTGTGACATTGGCCTCGGGGATCGCCAGCAAGAGGTTCTGGTCTCTGGCTACGACCTGCACAACTCCTGCAACCTTTATCATTGACTTGCCTGGGCGAGATTTGGCGGCTTGAGGAGACGGGACTGGGCGGACTTGAACCGCCGACCTAGCGCTTAGGAGGCGCTTGCTCTATCCATCTGAGCTACAGCCCCTTGTCGGACATCCTACCGATCTTAGCCCCCATCCCAGATTACAGCCCTTTTGCAGATGAAGTGGTGCTCAGCCAATTCTTAACGCGCTCCGACTGGGGTTGGTGTTATTCTGAGAGCGCCTTTGAGGGAGGGCGGAGCTTTGTCTGGCGATTTGCTGATCCGAAATGCTGAGCTGCTGGTGCCGGAAGGGGATCCCTGGCGGGGAGATGTGCTGGTGCGGGAGGGGCGCATTGCCCAAATCGGCCCAAACCTCTCGCCAGAAGGGGTGGCAAGGATCATTGACGCTGAGGGCCATACCCTGATGCCGGGGGTTATCGATCCCCAAGTTCACTTTCGCGAGCCTGGCCGCGAGCACAAAGAAGACCTGCAGACGGGATCCTGGGCCTGTGCCCGGGGCGGGGTGACCAGCTTTTTGGAGATGCCCAACACCGACCCCCTGACGATTGACCAAGCGACGCTGGATGACAAGCTGGCCCGTGCGGCCAGCAAGTGTGTAGTCAATTACGGCTTTTTTATCGGGGCCACTGCCGATAACCTAAAAGAGCTGCAAACGGTGCAGGGAGCCTGTGGCATCAAAATCTTCATGGGATCCATGCATGGCCCCCTCTTGGTGGATGATCAGGCGGCGCTAGAACGGATTTTCGGGGAAACGGATCCCAACTTTTTAATTGCCGTCCATGCCGAAGATTTGTCTCGCATCACAGCTCGTAAGGCCCTGTTTGCCGGACGCACAGACGTAGCTGTTCACTCGCAAATTCAGGACGAGGAATCGGCCCTGATCGCCTCACGGCGGGCTTTGGACTTGGCCACCCGCTACCGCCATCGCCTACACATTTTGCACCTTTCCACCGGTCTAGAGGTCGAGCTGCTGCGCCAGCACAAGCCAGCTTGGGTGACGGCAGAGGTGACCCCCCAACACCTACTGCTCAGCACCGCCGATTACGCTCGTCTGGGATCCCTGGCCCAGATGAACCCCCCCCTGCGGGATCCCGCTAACCTGGCCCAACTGTGGCAGGGGCTGCACGACGGGATCCTGGATTGCATTGCCACCGACCATGCCCCTCATACTTTGGAAGAAAAGGCTCAGCCCTATCCCCACTCCCCTTCCGGTATGCCCGGCGTGGAAACCGCTTTGCCTCTGATGTTGACGGCAGCCCAGCAGGGGCGTTGTACGCTGGCGCAGGTGGTGCGGTGGATGTGTGAGGCGCCGGCCCGCCTCTACGGGATCCCTAACAAAGGACGACTGCAAGTGGGCTACGATGCTGACTTGGTGTTGGTGGATCGCCATACCCCCAAGCCGGTGCGGCGAGAAGAACTGTTGACCAAATGCCGCTGGAGCCCCTTTGAAGGGTGGGAGCTGGTAGGCTGGCCACTGCTAACCCTCGTGGGCGGGCAGATCGCCTTTCAAAATGGCCGTGTGGATCCCTCGGTGCGGGGAAAGGCCCTGCAATTTCAGCGCTAGCCAGGGATCCCTGGCGTTCTATCTATTCCATCTAAAAGTCATCATCCATACCCTGGCAAACTGTTGGCCAAGATTGGGATCCCGAGATCTGTCTCCTTTCTAGGCTCTAGCGTTCCGCATCACCGAGGGGAGCGGGCTCCATCACCAGAGGCGCTGCGGTTCTATTCACCTTGCAGGGCAGAATGCGGTTTAGAAAGCCGAGGATCCCCCAAACCCAACTGACGGTGATCACCCAAAAGATCCACAGCCCGCTTGCCCACGGTTGCGGCAAGTCCAAGGCCATCCCCCCAATCATCGGGCCAAGGGCAAACCCCGCCGACCAACAAAGAGAGTTGACCGACAGATACACTCCCCGCAAGTGATCCGGTGCCAAATCCGCCACCAAAGCAGAGGCAGAGGGGTTGTAGCTCACCAACGCCAAAGAGAGCACCGCCAGCGCCAAGACTGCCACCACCGACCCCAATCCCGCCGCCAGACCGCTAAGCCAAACCAAAAGAAATCCCACCCCCCACATCAGGGCGGATCCCTGCAACCCTTGGATGCGCGTCCGGCGATTCAACCAACGGGCCACCGGCATCTGCAGCAGAGCGATCAAGGCCCCATGCAAGGCAAACAAAATGCCGATTTGCACCTCTGGGATCCCTACCCCATTGCGGAAGTAAAGGGGCATGCTGCTGCTGAGCTGGGCCACATAGGTGGTGAACAGGATATTCGACAGGCCAAACACCAAAAGGGAGCGATCTCTAAGGGCGGTTTTCCAACCTGCCAACACAGGCTCTGCTGCCGGACAAGTCGCCCGAGTTTCCCGGATAAAAAACCAAAGTACTGCCAGAAAGATTAGAAAAGTGACACCATCGATCACAAACAAGAGCCGATAGGCCCCCGTCAGAGCCACCAGCGTGCTGGCCATAGCCACCCCAAGGCTGAGGCCCAGGTTATCCCCCAGACGGTTGAGAGCGTAGGCTTCGTTGCGCTGCTCACGAGTGGTTAGATCTGCTACAATCGCTTCCGCAGGCGGCCAGTACAACCCCTGCCCCAAGCCTGCAGCCATATTGGCCAGGGCAAAACTCCAGAAGTCATAGGAGAGCGCAAACCCAAACGACCCCAAGGTGGAAATAGCCAGGGAGAGGATCAAAGTGGAGCGGCGACCCCAAGCTCCATCGGCCATCGAGCCGCCCAGGATGCGGCCAAACACCCCGGCAAAAGCCATAATGCCCAGCCCCAAGCCCACTTGGGTGGCGGTCAGCCCTACCTGATTGACAAAAAAGAGGGTGGCATAAAACAGGGTAAAGCCGGTTCCGGTTTGGGAAAGCAGCCGACCGACAAAGATTAGCCAAACCTGAAAACTGAGCTTCGGCCACCAAGAAGGGATCCGCATGTTGGGTGCAGTGGGGGAGGGCCTACCTAGCCTACGGGATCCCGTTCACCGACGCCAGGGCAAGAACCCTGCTCCGACTCTGACAGGTAAGCTGAAAATCTGCCAAGCCAAGCCTGATGTTCGTTACCGGAAGGCTCTTCACCCAGCGAACCAGCAGACAGGGCAACCCATTCCCCCAACTCCAGATATTCGCTCAACAGCCGCGCCAACTTATAAACTCGATAATCGAGCTGCACCAAGCTACTTTTCATCTGCCCCAAAACACCCAGTCCTCTTCTAAGCCGACTCAACGCTTTTCCCAAAACTTGCTGAGCAGGAAGCCAGTCCCTGCCTCGCCACAGCCGAGCCGTAGCTCCCTTTTGCCCACAACAGGGTGCCTGTAGCTCAGCCGCAGACCTGGACAAGGCTGGAAAAAGCTGTGCCTTACAGTCCTAACATTAACAATCGTAAAACAATTGCAAATAAAAAGTCATCCACCTGCTTGCCTTGCAGGAGCCAACCCAAGCGCTAGACCAAGAGAGCCGCGGTTTTTTTCAAGTCAGCACGGGTGTCTTTGGGGCAAGGGATCCATCCGACAAGCGCTAACCGGCTGCTGGTTGCTTCTAGCTGACGGCCACGGGCGACTTAGCCGCAGCAGCAGCGCGATTTTCCTCTTCCTCAGGGGGGACAACGGCAAACTCGATGTGGTTGAGCAGGGTGGTCACGAAGGCGAAGAGCAGGAAAGGCAGAGAAATCACCAAAATCAGGGCAATGGTGAGAAAAGCGTAGAGGGGGCTATTCATCAGGGAGAGGGCAGCGGCCAAGCTGGCAAAGATGACAATCAGCCAAATGATGATCTGGCCGTAGATATCTCCAAAGGAGAGGGTACAGGTGAAGCGGTAGCGGGTGTGAGTGTTCATGGCAGTTCCTCTGGATAGCCTGGATGGTTTGATCCTAAGGGCAGATCAAGCCTCAGCCTGAGAAATATGTCGAGATTTTAGACGAGAGACGAGAAGATGCCTCTCTTTGCTAAGAAATATCTCAAGAATCGGCTGAGAAAGAGGGGATCCCCTGTCTGGAAAGGGGCAGGATGCTACCCTCGAGATTGGGAACCGTCTCTTGCAGGCAGCAGCCATGTGTATTTGTATTCACTGCTACTACGTAGACCGCTGTACCACCTACCACGCCGTGGAAGCGCAGCATCAGCAGCCTCATCTCACGTTGACGCCGGATTTTGAGCCGCAAGGCCCCCAGATCAATGTCAATATCCGCAACGGTGGCACCGAGATGGAATGGGATGTGGTGGGCTGCCAGAGCTTTCGCGAGGAACGGAACAAGTGGGCGCGGCTCCGTCCCTACGAGGTGGTTCCCACGTGAGATCCTAAAACGGCCTGGATTTTACAGAAAGTTTCTTGCCCGGCCAGGTTAGAACTCTTTGGTTCGGTTCTCCCAGCCTGGGAGGGTTTATCTGGGCGGGGGATGTTTTTGGCGAGTTTCGAGAGATTAGAAGACTATGGTGCTGACCTCAAGCCCCGCAGCGCTGCCGGTGGATGCCCGCCAACAGGTGAGTCGGCTCATGCAGCGCCTACAAGATGACATCTGTGCCCGTCTGGAGGCCCTGGACGGAAAAGCCAAGTTTCGGGAAGACCGTTGGGAACGCCCTGGAGGAGGCGGTGGGCGCTCGCGGGTCATTCAGCAGGGAGATGTGTTTGAGCAGGGGGGGGTCAATTTTTCCGAGGTGTTCGGGTCCCATCTGCCCCCTTCGATTCTGAAGCAGCGTCCAGAAGCGGCAGGGCATCCTTTCTACGCCACAGGCACCTCTATGGTGTTGCATCCTCGCAACCCCTATGTGCCGACGGTACACCTGAACTATCGCTATTTTGAGGCGGGGCCGGTTTGGTGGTTTGGGGGCGGGATGGATCTCACCCCCTATTACCTGTTTGAGGAGGATGCGGCCCATTTTCACCGCACCCTCAAGGCAGCCTGTGACCGCTTGGATCCCGCCTACTACCCGGTTTTCAAGATTTGGTGCGATCGATACTTTTTCCTACCCCATCGCGGCGAGGCGCGCGGTGTTGGCGGCATTTTCTTCGACTATCAGGATGAACGCCCTGGGCTTCTCTATCGGCCCGAAGGTCAGGCGGAAGGGGATCCCGAACAACTGGCTTCTGAGCCACCATCGTTACAGGTGCGGGTGGGATCCCGCAGTTGGGAACATCTTTTCCAGTTGGTGCAAGCCTGTGGCGACGCCTTCTTGCCGGCCTATGTGCCGATTGTGGAGCGGCGGCAGGGGATGGAATGGGGAGAGCGAGAACGGCAATTCCAGCTCTATCGTCGCGGGCGTTACGTGGAGTTTAACCTGGTCTACGACCGGGGCACGATCTTCGGGCTACAGACCCAAGGCCGCACCGAATCGATCTTGATGTCTTTGCCCCCCTTGGTGCGCTGGGAATATGGCTACGAGCCGCAACCGGACACGTGGGAAGCCAAGCTCCATCAGGTGCTTCGCCAGCCCCAGGATTGGGCGTAGGCCGGCCATACCTTGTCTCCGCCTTTGAGGATCCGCTGCGTGCCTTCTTCTTTGCCCCTCACCTACCGCTTTCAGCCGCCTCGACAGGTCGGCTTGGGATCCGCACCTGTGTTGGTGATGCTGCACGGGATCGGCAGCCACGAGGGGGATTTGTTCCAGTTGGCCCCCTATCTGGATCCCCGGTTGGCGGTGATTAGCTTGAGAGCCCCTATTCCTTGGAGTGGAGGCGGGTTTGCCTGGTTTGAAATGGCCTGGACGCCAGAAGGGCTGGTGGGGGATCCCCAGCAAGCGCGCAATAGCCTCCAGCTCCTGAGCCGCTTTCTAGAACAGACGCTGCCCAGTGGGATCCCGGGTATTGCCTTGGATCCCAGCCAGGTGTATTTGCTGGGGTTCAGCCAGGGGGCGATCATGAGCCTGTATTTGGCTCTGACCCAGCCGGAGAAGCTGGCAGGGGTGGTGGCGATGAGTGGGCGTTTATCTCCAGAGATCCTGGCCGAGGCGGTGGAGCCGGAGCGGATGAAACACCTGGCCATCTTGGCAGTTCATGGCACTGCCGATGCTGTTTTGCCGATTGCTTTTGGCCGCCAGATCAGGGATTATTTTGCCCCGCTGCCACTGAACTTTACCTATCGCGAGTACGAGATGGGCCATGAAGTTTCCCCGGAGAGCCTGCGGGATATTCAGGTGTGGTTGCAAAATCTATTGGATAGGAGAGATTCGGAAGTGAAAACCTGAAGAAGTTTGACCCAATTGGGATGACCCTAATTCAGGTGTTGAGCAAGGCTGTGCAGCACTTAGCAAGCTCCTCAATGGCACAGCTCCGGTTCTCGCCATCTTCAGGGTTTCGAGGGGCAAGTGATAGGGATCCCTGCCCCATTCAGCTAGAAATCGCAGGAGCCCCGCACTGTACCCGCAGGGTCAGTGTCGGGAGGAATGCGGAAGTTATGTATGATAGAACCATGACCCAAGTCCTGACCGTCTCCTGCAAGCTCAAGGTGTCCCAGTCGCA
>NZ_JBSSCS010000067.1:0-7429 GCF_054060015.1 Thermostichus sp. MS-CIW-25 | reverse complement strand
ATTACATCAGCAAGATATACCGGAAAAATGTGCTGTGGAATGAATCTTATTTCATCGCTTCATGTGGTGGGGTGACAGTCTCGGCATTGAGCCAGCACATTGAGAACCAAGGTACTCCCGCCTCTCATCCCGGCCCAAGCGCTCCGCGCCGCTAGCGCGTTCGCTTCAGCGGGACGTAGTCCATACGTTCTACGGACAGAGGGCGGGGCTTCTCGGCGGTTTAGCTAACTGACGCTGCTTGGAACGAACTAACCGCTTCCAGCGCCGCGAGCCTCTCTTCTTGCGAGCCATTAGCCTGGAGAGCTTGCCCTTCAGCTTGTTCTGGTAACGCCTTTGGGAACGCAGTAACCGCCCGTTAGCTATATAAATTAGCTATATAAAGTTGCCCGACCGTCGTGAGCAGTAGCTAAATGCACTTCCCCTAAATCGACACCTGCTACTTCCCCAGCCTTTGCCGTTACTTCCCCTTCCGGCCTACTTAACTCGTAGCAGGCCCGCAACTCGTACTGCTTGCCGTCCCAGCCGATTTCTACCTGCACCGGTGTATCCCATGCCCAAGGAATAACCACAGGCGGGTTGGTCTTGCCGTTGGAAAGAACTAACTTCCCACCCCGAACCCTAATGGCAGAGGACTTCCAGATGACCTTGAAGTAGCGCCGCCGTCTTTTGGGGGGCTTGGCGTTGGGATCCGTTTTACGACGCTTGTACCAAGACTTCAGAGAAGCAAAGAAACTTTGTACCACTGCATCGGCACTATGGGCGTGAAGTTCGTTTCCACTACTGTTGGGAAACCAGCGCATCAAACTCGAGGGCTTTAACCACAAGCCTTTCTTGCGTGCCACTCGCCAAAAGAAAACCAAGGTCTTGGAGTATAGCTCGCCCGCGGCTAAAGCCAGATGCTGCAGTTGCTCTGAAAACCCCAACTTTAGCTTCCGAGCAAAATACATCGGAAACCCTACTCGTGCTAGCCGGATTTTAGCAAAAAGCCGCCCTACTCGCGTCAGCGGGCCGTAGGCCCTAGGGCGGGGCTTGAACCCAGTTTTTTGGTCAACTCATACCGACAGCGTCCTCTACTTCCCCTGCCTCTCAAGGGCAGAAAGGCCCAAAAGATGGGCGCGTTGCAAAAATGACAACTAATCCAGAACAAGCTGGTCTGGTTTTTACAGTCAATTCAGTTGAGGGTGAGACGGCATTACAGGTGAGATGGCATGGACGCAGACCTCAAATCGCAAAAGGCTTTCTTGGAGCTAGCCTGCAAGGAAGGCTAGGATCCTTATACTATGGGGGTAATGATCTCCAGCCGCTCCTTATAACCGCACCGTGCCAGCATGTATACCATTTCCGACTTTGACCGCCTGATCCAGTTTCTCCCGGTGGAGATCCGCCCTGAAGTGCAGATCGAGATCGGCACCCCCGACCAGTCTCGGATTGTGCAGCCGCTGTGGCGCTTTCCCTGGCAGAAATACTCTCGCTTCGCCATTGACCTCAGCCGTTGGCAGAAGCTGAGCCCTGACCAGCAGAAGATCTACTTCCTGCGAGAAGCGGTGATGGCCACAGAGCTGGCTTTGGGGGATAACTGGTCGGCGTTGTTGCTGTATCCCGCCTTGATCGGGGCCGGCAGCATGGGCATTTTGGTGGAGCTGCAGATGGGAGACAACCTCGGTGTTGGCCTAGCAGCCGGGTTGGCCGCTTCGGCGGTGTTTCTGTTGCGCAAAGCGGAAAAGGGGCAAAAAGCACAAGTTGCAGCCGATGAATTTGCCGTGCGCTACGCCTCGCAAAACGGCTACAGCTCCGAGCAGGCCGCTGCCATCCTGCTGAGTGCGTTGCAACAGGTGGCCATGCTGGAAGATCGCGTTAAAAATGACTACGACACCACCATGCGCCGCCGCAACCTGGAGTTTTTGGCGCAGCGGGGCCTGGGATCCGGCACCTTGACCATCAATCCTAAGTACCGCAACAAAGGCCAGAGCTCCAACCCCGGCCCCAATCCTTACCAAAACCCCTTCCAGCGCTGAGTCTTCAAGGCATGCGCAGCTCCCCTTCTACCTCGAGGCGGGTGTAGGGGCCGACGCGAAGGAAGCGCTCCCCCAGCATCTCGGCGGCGGCAGGCTGGATCCAGCCCATGCGCTGCAGCAGGTGCAAAGCCAGGGCATACTTGGCCCGGGCGGCTCCATCCTGGACCTTGATGGCCAGGCCCATGCCTTCCCCCACCCGGCCAATGCACTGGATCCCTTCAGCACCCGATTTGCTCACCAGATCCCCTTGAGTGGCCCGCATCAATTCCGTGTCGAAACACCCCTGTCCAGCCACCATCTCCGGGTGATGGGTCATGGCCCGTGCTACCGATTCCAAGTCGGGCCGCTCGCCAGCAGTCAGTTGGGCGAATAGGGAGGCCAGGTGGTTCAGTTGCAGTTGGTAGGTGGGCACCCCACAGTCATCCCGCGCAAACAAAAACTCTTCCGAGGGCATTTGCAGCAAATCCGCCAGCTTGGCCCGCACCAGGGCTTGCACCGGATGCTGCCGCTGGGCGTAGTCTGACAAGGTCCAGTTTTGGGCGCGGCTGGCCACGAGCATGCCGGCATGTTTGCCGGAGCAGTTGTGGCACAGGGGGCTGGGCTTGCCGGGTGGGGTGGGGCAGACCAGCAAATCGGGAGACAGATCGGCCCGCCACAGTATACTGAACACCTGCCGCGCATGAGCCGTGGTGCCCTGATGGGATCCGCACATGATGGCAATATCTTTCTCGCTGAGGCGGTAGCGCTCGCGGATGCCGGTGGAGAGCATGGCCAGCGCTTGGAAAGGCTTGAGGGCAGAACGGGCAAAGACGGGGGTGGTGCTGTTGCCGGCCATGGCCAGAGAACGCCCGCGGCTATCGGCCACGACAGCTTGGCAATGATGGATAGATTCGGTCAACCCCTCCCGCAAGACATGGATTAAGAGTTCAGGGGCGGTGGAACGATTCTCAAATGACATGAAAACCTGGGAAAGGGCTGACGAAGCTGGGAAAGAGGGTGTGTACTCTTCAAATCATACGCGCAGATCCTACGCGAGAAGTTGGCGGGATCCCCTAAAGTGGCAAAATAGAGCCGTTCCGCTGGGATCCCTAACCTCTGCCATGTCCTCCAATCCCCTGGTGTTTTTGGTCTGTCACGGCAGCCGGGATCCCGATTATCAGCAGGCTTTGGCAGATTTGTTGGCCCGGGTGCAGCAGCAGCTGGCCCCTCAGCCGGTGGAGCTGGCCCAGTTGGAAGGTCAGCCTCTCACCCTGGCCGAACAGATTCAAGGACGGCTGGCAGCTTGGCTGGGCGCAGGCCGATCTCCCGATCAAGTGGTGCTGCTGTCGCTGTTTATGGGCGAGGGATCCCATGTGGAAGAGGATTTACCGGCTGCGGTGAAGCAGGTTCAAGCTCGCTGGCCGCGCCTGCCCATCCGGTTAACACCCCCCATTGGCCAGCACCCGGCCCTCCTGGATCTGTTGGTGGCTCGCATTCTGGCTCCACAGCCCTCTTGCTCTGCAACGCTCAGGCAATCCGGCGAACGGGCAGATGCCTGGATTGTGCTTGGCCATGGCAGCCGTCTGCCGGGGTTTGCCGCCCAGCTCCAAGCAGGGATCCAAACTGTGCAACGGCGCTTGCCCGAGATCCCCTTGCATGTGGCTTTTGCTGCCCAGTCCCCCACCTTAGAAGCGGTCGTGATCCATTGCTTGCGCCTTAGCCAGTGCCGTCTACGGGTGCTGCCGTTTTTTCTCTTTCCAGGCGGTCTGCTGCGCGCCCTACAAGAACAGGCTCAGCGATTACAGCGGGAATGGCCTCTGCTCCAAATCCAGGTGGAGCCGCCCCTCTGGCGGGATCCTCAACTGATGCAGGCCATTGTGGAGACACTCCAGGCTTTTAGCCCGGCGCTGGAATAGCCGAATCTTTCCCGTTCCCTCAAAATGGATATTTCCAACAGCAATGACGCGACCAGGACTTGAGATGGGCAAAGTGTATTTGGTGGGGGCAGGGCCTGGGGATCCAGGGCTGCTGACGGTGAAGGGAAAGGCGCTACTCGCCCACGCGGATGTGGTCATCTACGATGCTCTGGTGGGATCCTCCATCCTGGAGCTGATCCCGCCGACGGCAGAACGGATCTATGCTGGCAAACACTGCGGCGCTCACACCTTGCCCCAGGAGCAGATCACAGCCTTGCTGATGGAGAAAGCTCGAACGGCAGCCGTGGTGGTGCGGCTCAAAGGGGGGGATCCCTTCATCTTTGGGCGGGGGGGAGAGGAGATGTTGGCTCTGGTGCAGGCCGGGATCCCAGTGGAGGTGGTGCCGGGAATTACGGCGGGCATTGCCGCCAGCGCCTATGCCGGGATCCCTCTCACCCATCGCGACCTCAGCTCTTCGGTTGCTTTTGTTACCGGACATGAGGCGGCAGGGAAATACCGCCCTCAGGTCAATTGGCGGGCTTTGGCCGGGGCGGTGGAAACCCTGGTGATCTACATGGGCATGCACAACCTCAGCCACATTGCCGCTGAATTGTTGGCCGGAGGGAAAGCTCCCGATACCCCGGTTGCCCTGATCCGCTGGGGCACCACCCCTGAGCAAGAGATTCATCTGCTCCGCCTGCAGACTCTGGCTGGGCAGCCCTCGCCCGTAGCACCGCCTTCAATTGTTGTGGTGGGAGCGGTGGTCAGCCTGGCCAGCTTGTTGCCCACTTTGCGTCCGCCAGTCTCGTATTGCTCCGCAGCGCTTGCGCAACCGGAATCTCCATGAACGCCTTCTTTCGCAAGTTGGGTGCCCTCTTCTCCGCCTACTACGCCTACATGCTGGAGTACCGGGCCGAGCTGATCCTGTGGGTGTTGGCCGGATCCCTGCCCCTGATCATGATGGGGGTGTGGGGCGAGGCAGCCCGCTCAGGAGACTTCTCGCTGTCTGCTCTGGAGTTCATCCGCTACTTTCTGGCGGTGTTCCTGGTGCGCCAGTTCACCATCGTCTGGGTCATCTGGGACTTTGAGCGAGAGGTGGTCGAAGGCAAATTATCTCCTCGCCTGTTGCAGCCTCTGGATCCCGCTTGGCACCATGTGGCCAGCCACCTGATGGAGCGCTTGGCCCGTCTCCCCTTTACTCTGGTTTTAATCGCCCTTTTCTTCGTCCTCTACCCCCGTGCCTTTTGGATCCCCTCTTGGGCCCAGGCGGGGCTGGGATCCCTGGCCATTCTCCTGGCTTTTGCCCTGCGCTTTCTCATGCAGTACACCCTGGCGCTGCTGGCCTTTTGGGTGGAACGGGTGACGGCCTTGGAGCAATTCCATTTTTTGGTGTACTTGTTTTTCTCGGGGGTGATCGCTCCTCTGGAGGTGTTCCCACCACCCGTGCGCCAGCTCTTGGCCTGGACACCCTTCCCCTACCTGGTGCATTTTCCCGCCAGCCTCTGGGCAGGGATCCCGGTGGATATTCTGGGCGGCTTTGGCATGGGCCTGGCCTGGACGGGCCTGTTTTGGCTGGCTAACCGCTGGTTGTGGCGCAAAGGCTTGCAACAGTACTCGGGAATGGGAGCTTAGAGGCCCAGGTTCAATCCCCCATCTTTACAGCCACCGTGGTTCTCAGCTTTCAACCAGACCACTTCTGAAACCACTATCATGGGTTCAGTCTCCGTAGCCAAATGACGAATCCTGTCCGTCTCCCTAAAATAGCGACAGATAACAGGTGAATAGCGCTTTACCCTTTTCCCTAACAGCCTCCTCGGGTTCTCATGAAGCGTGTACTGGTCGTAGATGACGATCCCCTCTCCCTGAAGGTGCTGAGCCGCCACCTGACTCAGCATGGCTATCGGGTTTCTACAGGCGCTTCGGGTGTAGAAGGGTTGCGTCTGTTTGCCCAAGAGCAGCCGGATGTGGTGGTTTCAGATGTGGTGATGCCGGAAATGGACGGCTTCGAGTTTTGCCGACAGCTGCGCCAACAGCGCGGCGGCGAGCTCGTCCCCTTCATTTTTCTCTCTTCGCGGGGAGAGATCGATGACCGGGTTCAGGGCTATGAGCGGGGGGCGGATGACTACATCATCAAGCCCTTTGAACCCCTGGAGTTGGTGGCCAAAATCGAGGCCCAGATTGAACGCTCCCGACGCACCCAATCGGAAATTCTGCGGCTGATCCAACAGCAGTCCCAGCCAAAACCGGAAGCGGCCCCCCGACCCACCCCACCCGAATTGCCCCTGACCCCTGCCGAAGAGCGGGTCTTTCGGGAAGTCATTCGCGGCTTCACCAACAAGCAAATCGGCGAGAAGCTGTTCATCAGCCCGCGCACTGTGCAAACTCACCTGACCAACATCCTCAGCAAGCTTTCTTTGGAAAATCGCTCGCAACTGGTGCGTTTTGCCTACGAACGGGGCTACACCGCCGAAGAGGAGCCGGGCCAGAAGGGATCCCTTTCAGGCCAGGTGTAGCCTCAAAACAGCACGTGGCGCTTTTCGCACCCGACAGGGGATCCGCTCCTTGCCCAAGCGGACAAATGCCTCGTAGCGGTGGCAGCCGGAGAACCCGTAGTACTCCCCTTCCACTTCCAAAACCTCAATGGGCTCCTGCAGACCGATTGCTTCGATAGAAGCCATCAGCGCCCGCACCTTATCCGGATCCGTTTGCCGCGGCAAAGGGCGGCGAATTTGGGCAAGGGGAATCTCGCGAATCTGCGCCATGTTGAACTTTCTCCCTAAGCAGGCTACTTAATCATACTCGTTATGACTTTGCTCTATCAAGACTGGCAGAGGGGATGGATTCTCAGGCCAGAGCATGGCAGGATAACACCATTCCTCACTGCTCTCTCCCTCAGTAGCCAACCCAGCCATGTGGCAACTCCTCAAAGCCTTATGGGGAAAGATCGCCGGCCAAGCCCCCCCTGCACCCCCCGCTGCCGCGCCACGACCACCCCTTGACAAGAGGCTGGTTCAGCAGCCCTCTCCCCGGAATGTCCCTGCTGCAGAGGCCGCCCGCAAAGAAGAAGCCCCTGAGCCCACACCAGAACATCCCGCCCCAAAAGTTGCAGCAGCCCAACGGGGTGAGGAACCTGTGGTGTTGCTCCCTTCTCAGGAGAAATCCCCAGACTCTGTGGCAGTAGAATCCCCCATCGGCCCGGCTCAATCCACCTCTACCGCCAAAAGCATCAGCAGCTTCTGGGCCATGACCGACACTGGATCCCGGATTTCCTGCATTGCTGCCACCACCGACAGTGGCCGTGCGGTCAGCTCCATTGCGACTGCTAGGCTCCGCCAACCGGAATAGCGACCGGGATCCCTCTGGCTCCAGAAAAAAACTTCAGCTAGAAATCGCAGGAGTCCCGCCCTCTCCCCGTAGGACGAGGGTCGGGAGGAATGCGGAAGTTACGATAGAACCATGACCCAAGTCCTGACCGTCTCCTGCAAGCTCAAGGTGTCCCAGTCGCAAGCCGCAAAGTTG
>NZ_JBSSCS010000066.1:0-7629 GCF_054060015.1 Thermostichus sp. MS-CIW-25 | reverse complement strand
GTCAGGACTTGGGTCATGGTTCTATCGTAACTTCCGCATTCCTCCCGACACTGACCCTACGGGTACAGTGCGGGGCTCCTGCGATTTCTAGCTGAACTCCGGCAACGCCACTCTCTAGGCTTGCACAGGCCAGCGGCGTTTCCAAGCAGAAGTGGGCTCCAAAGGGGATCCCTGCTGTTCCCGTTGGCGTTGCAGACGGATTTGCGCTCTATCTCCTTTCAAGGTGGGATCCCGGTAGGGCACGGCAGCGCGAGTTTTCAGGTGCTCCCACTCCATGGGGGAAAGAGGCGGCAGGTGGTCAGGTTGGGGCGAGGCCACTGTCCCCGGCCAAGGACGACCTATCGGGGGGGTAGAGCCGATGAAAAGCCCTGC
Organism: Thermostichus sp. MS-CIW-25; assembly: GCF_054060015.1. Taxonomy (NCBI): domain Bacteria; kingdom Bacillati; phylum Cyanobacteriota; class Cyanophyceae; order Thermostichales; family Thermostichaceae; genus Thermostichus; species Thermostichus sp. MS-CIW-25. Next base: position 7,257 of record NZ_JBSSCS010000066.1, on the reverse strand, counting down.
TTCCAACAGAGCCGCTCGCACCGCCGCTGCACAGGAATAGGTGGCCAAAATGCCGGTTGGTCGCATCCGTTCAGCCACGGCCCGCAGGAAATCCACCGTCCACAGCTCTGGGCAAACAGAAGGCGAGAAGGGATCCAAAAACACCGCATCTGCCCACCCCAGCGGCACCTGCAACACCGTTTGCCGGGCATCGCCCCACAGCAGCGTTCCGCGCCAGCGCTCCGATTGCCAGGATCCCTGTTCAATCCAGTGTTGCCATTCTTGCCCAAAGCTCCAGTCGGATCCCACCCCTGCCTGCCAAGCTTGCCGGGGTACTTCCGGGGATCGCTCCAGGCCGATTACCTCCACAAGACAATCGGGCCGGATTTGCCAAATGGTTTCTAGGGCAAGGCCGGAGTTGTAGCCCAGGCCAAAGCAAATATCCAAAAGGCAAATGGGCTGGGCGGGATCCCGTTCCAACGGCAGCCGATCCAGCCGGCAAGGGCGGACAAACTTCTCCAAAGCCTCCTGGGCGGCACCACTGACGTTGTGAAAAGCCTGTCCAAACTCTTCCGAGAAAAAGGTCAGGGATCCATCCCCTGTGGTCAGCACCTGCCACCGAGTCTCCATCGCTTGCTGTTGTCTCTATTTTCAGTCGGGCGATTCTTTGATAGCTTGAGAACGTTGAGATGTGTTTCGCAGCTCACCGGCAGGGCTCTCGACATCCCTGAGTAGGGAGGATATTTCAACAGCTATGTCTCTACTGGATTGGTTTGCGGAGCGGCGCAGACAAACCTCTCTGAACCTGACAGGTAGCAGCCCCTTCGACAAAGAGCGTCAGGTAAGAGAGATTGCCGACGGCCTCTGGCAAAAGTGTCCTGCCTGTGACACCCTGACCTACACCAAGGATCTGCAGCAAAACTGGCAAGTCTGCCCTAGCTGTGGGCATCACCATCGCATTACAGCTCCAGAGCGGCTGGAACAGCTTTTGGATCCCGGATCCTGGCAACCCCTCGACGAGCACCTGGCTCCCACGGATCCCCTACACTTTTTCGACCAAAAGCCCTACTCCGAGCGCTTGGCCACCTACCAGGAGCGCACCCAGCTCAAGGATGCCGTCCTGACAGGGTTGGGAAGCCTGGAAGGGATCCCGGTGGCGATTGGGGTGATGGACTTTCGCTTTATGGGCGGCAGCATGGGCTCGGTGGTAGGCGAGAAGATCGCCCGCCTCACGGAACGGGCCACCTGCGATCACCTGCCTTTGATCCTGTTTTCGGCTTCGGGGGGGGCCCGCATGCAGGAAGGGATCCTCAGCCTCATGCAGATGGCCAAAACCTCAGCCGCCCTACAAAGGCACCGCGACGCCGGACAATTGTTCATCTCTGTGCTCACCCATCCCACCTATGGCGGGGTGACTGCCAGCTTTGCCATGTTGGGAGACCTGATCCTGGCCGAGCCGGGCGCGCAGGTGGGGTTTGCCGGGCCGAATGTAATCGAGCAAACCATTGGCAAGGGCAAGCTTCCCGAAGGCTTCCAAACCGCCGAATATTTGCTGGCCCAAGGGCTCATCGACGCGATTGTGCCCCGCACCGAGTTGCGCAAGCGCCTGGCCCAGTTGCTCTCCATGCACCGCCCCCGTTTGCATGTGTCCCTTCCTTCAATCAGCTCAGAGGCTTTAACCCTGCAGCCCATGCTGTAGGTAGATCTGGCTGGAACCTGAGATGGGTGGCCGAGGCGGGATCCCTTCCCTGCGGGGGATGGAGTTCCTGCTAAGCTCTGGGGCGGCTCTTACTTCATGGGTTTACACGGCTTCCCTCTGGCTTGTTGGGAGAGGAGCTGGGGGCGAGAGGGCAGATGTTTTTGGAGGGAGCCGCGCTGTCCCTGGGGATCTTCACAAGATTTCCTGGTGGGCGGTAGCGGATGGTGTTAAGGTGGGGCATGAGGTCTTCACTGGAAACGATGGATTTCAAGCTGCGCATCCGTACTGCTGAAACTCCGCAAGGGCAAAAACTGGCAATTGTGCCCCTGGAAGGTCGTTTTGATGCCAAGGCTGCTTCAGAAGCTCGGCAGTTGCTCCAGCAAGTTATAGATTTCGGTTACACCAATATGTTGATCGACATGTCATCGGTCACTTTTATGGACAGCTCTGGGCTGGGGGTGTTGATCTCGGCTTTGCGCAAGTGCCGTGCTGCTGGGGGCAACCTCAGCCTCTGTTGCGTGCCGGAAAATGTGGCCCTCGTCCTCAACCTCACCTCTATGGAAAAGGTATTGACCTGCTTTAGCGACCTGGAGACCGGCATTGCCAACTTTTCCAGCGCTCCCACGGCTCGTTAGGCCAACATTAGGCCTTACTTTTGGGGATCCCCCGATGCTCTTTTCAGCCCATCAGCGAATTCTGGTGATCCCTCTAGCAATTTTCTCAACAATCTTCAGCCATGCCCCAGACCGGCCTCGATACCTTTCAGCTTCTCTACCAGCACCACCGTGGCCCCAGCTTCTGCGAGCGCATGCTGGCAACAGCTCCTGGGCGCTTTAACGAAGCGTTTTGGCACTTCTGGCAGATGCACATCGAGCCCTGTCTGCCTCCTGCACCGCGCTTGTTGGATCTGGGAACCGGGCCGGGGTTTGCTCTGGGTCAGTGGGCGCAACGCTATCCCGGAGGACACTTCATCGGGGTGGATGTGATGCCCTACATGTTGGAGCGAGCGGCGGCAGATTTGAAGGGGATCCCTGGAATCCAGCTGTTGCAGGCCGACCTGCACGACCCTCACTTGCCGCTTGCGGCCAACAGCATCGATGCAGCTCAGGCAGTGGTGGTGTTGCACGAGATGGTGCAGCCCTTGCGCTTGTTGCAGGAGGTGTTGCGTCTACTCAAGCCGGGGGGGCGATTTTTGCTGGTGGATTGGGTGCGCGCCCCGCTCAGCCTCTACTTCGATGCCGATACAGAGGCCCAACTCTTCCAGTCGGACACGCCTTTGGAAACGCTGCTGGATCAGTTTACCCACTTCTACGAGCACAATCGCTTCAGCGCCGAAGACCTGGTGTGGTTGCTGGAGAAGGTGGGTTTCGCAGTGGTGGCTCAGCAGCTCTACAACCAAAATCGCTTTGTGCGACTTGCAGCCGAAAAGCCTATCTCCTAAATGTCCAACTGCCCATAACGAGATGTTTTGGACTACGGAGTGCAGAATAGACCAATAAACAGAACAGTGTCCAAATCAATTCAGATTACTCTCGCTGTTTTCGTTCATGGCTGCAGGGATCCAATGGGCAGGCTGCGCCTGGGCAAACACCTGCACTTCAGTGCTCATCTTGCGCAGTTGGCGGGCTAACTTGATTGCCTTGTCGCGGGGAAGGGGTGGGCTCACCACCGCCGGCAGACAGCCCAATAGGGGTTTCAGGGCCGTTTTGGGCAGGCGTGCGTAGAACGATAAAGCCGAGAGGATATCCTCTTCAAAATAGGGGTTGCGATACTCTAGGAGGCGCACCTGATACAGCTCTGGGGGAAGAGGCCGTCCTTGGGTCAGGCGAATCAGGGATCCCACCGTTCCCATCACATAGAGTTGATCGCCTTCTTTCAACGGGGTCTTGCCCTCTTTTTGCCAGATCTTGGGAAAAACACAGGGTTTCCCCGGTCGGGAGCGATGCAGCAAGATCACCAGGTCATAGTCCTGGGCCAGTTGGCGCAAGGATAGCCCCAGGTAGTGGCAATCGGCCGAGACCTCCAGCAGCGTCACCAGCAGAGTTTCCCCTTGCCAAGCCAGAGTGCCGTAGACGGATCCCACCAGCGCTGCGGTGGCAAAAGCCCGTGCCCCCAGCCCGGTAGCGCTGTAGCTGATCCCCAGGGTCTGCATGTGGCGCTGCATGCGAGCCGCCAATTCGGGATCGGTAACCCGCAAAATGGTGCGGATCCCCGGCTGCAGGCTGTGGGCCGTCAGGGCCGTCTCCAGGTTGGTGAGATCGTCAGGGGTGGTGCAGATTAGGCAGCGGCTGCCCTGAATGCGAGCCTGCTGCAGCGTGCTTGCCAGGGCATAATCCCCACGAACCACCACCGCTCCCTCCCGTTCCGCTGCCTCCAAGAGAGGGTTCTCGCTATTGGGATCCACCACCACCACCTCGTAGCCCATCTGCCGCAACAACTGCAGCACCAAATAGCTCAGCCGCCCCAACCCTGCGATCACCACATGATCCTCTTTGGGCATACGGGCAGCCCGACCCAAGCCAAAGCGACTGCTCACCAATTTGTCGGTCACCAAGCCGTAAATCAACCCCACCAGGGCAGCCCCCACCAAGGTCATCATCACCGCCAGCACCTTCACCCCCAGCGGTGTTTCCGGCTGTTGAAAAGCCTCAATATCCCCGTAGCCCCCTGTCAGCACCACGATCGTCAGCAAAAGCCCATCGATGAGGGGTTTGCCGATCATCCTGAAATTGATCACCCCCAGCACCAACATGGCCCCCAGGGTGAAGGTGAGGGTGCGCACGATGGGCTTGACCTGTAGGAGTCCCTGCACTCCTCTGCGCAGCCAAGACCCAAGGGATCCCCGCCCCAGCAATCTGCCTTGCCGTTGTTGTCGCTTATCCTGCACCTGTTCGCTGGCCCAGCGCTGCGCCCGTGAGGAGCCCCGTCGCCCGTTGCGTTCCAGCAGTTGCAGGTAGGCTCTGGGGTTGCAAATGACCAAAACGCGATCCCCCTCCAGCAGCTCTGCCTCGTGGTCAAAGTCGTCGAAAACTCGCTGTTTGGAAAAGTCAGAAAGCCCATCCACCGGGTAATGAAACAGCACCCGCGCCCCAAAAGTTTCCTCCAGCTCCGAGAGGGGCATATGCAGCAGGCGGGAGTTGTATCCGATGGTCAGCTCTACCACGTTCCAGAGGGTGGTCTCTCGGTCTGAGACAAAGTAAGCCGGATCTGCCAGCTCTGGCGGAAGCGTGGCCGGCTGGGCTTCCAGCTGGGGCAGCTCAAAGTAGCCAACAAATTCGTCGGAAACAGCCTTGAGGGCAAAAGCCGGGGCAGCCAAAGCCGCCACCGATAGGGAAAAATGCTGCGGCAAAGCCGAGTCGAGATAGCGGGCAAGGCTGTGGTTGAACAGACGGGAGACGACACGCACCTGTGGATTGAGATCTCGAATCAGCAAAGCCAGCTCAAAGTTGGCTTGGTCATCGTCCTCCAGCAGCAGCGCCACCTTGACCCGCTCGATCCCAGCTTGCCGTAACACCTCCGGCTGTCGCGGATCCCCCTGCAGGTATTCCCAGTCCTCTTTCGGATAGGGCCGTGGGCCGGGAGCCACCACCACAGCCCGCTGTCCAAAAGCCTCTAGGGCCTGGAGAGTGAGCTCCACTAAGTCGTTGTAGCCGCAGACCAGGATAGAGACGCCCGGATCCCTGCCGTTCTCTTGCACCTGCGCCTGAGGTAGTCCAGAAAGGGAGCCCACCATACTCCGCCATCTACCCTGCTCCCGTTATACCCGAAGCCCTTCCAGCTTTTGCGGGTGTTGTCAATACTGCTCCGCGGGGCTCCGGCCACAGACCGATTGCTCAACAAGATCGGCAAGATCGGCTGGGTCGCCGGCCATCTCGAGTGCTGTCGAGAACAGGGGAAAGTTGGCCAGTTCCATCCCAAAGGGTGAGAGATGAGAAAAACTTCTAAGAGCTTGACCCGGTACTTGAGATCCTCTATCATTGCCCCAAGGCGAGGTTCTTGAATAAAAGTCTCAATAAAGCTGGCCTAAGATGAGGGTCAACGGAGTGAGATTTGCGGGAACCGCCTTTGTCCTTTGGGCGTAGCTTTCAGGTTTTTTCTCAGAGAGAGGCATGGCCAGCTTGGCCGGTGGAGCTGTGTCTCTTGAGATGTTTTTGAACTTAGGAGTTGGGTATGCGCTTATCGCGACGGCAATTTGTCAGTGGAGCCACGCTAGGTTCTGCGGCTCTGGCAGCAGGGTCTCTTCTGCGTCCGGCCCATGGCGCCAATCGGGAAGTGAACCTCTACACCTCGCGGCACTACGGCACAGACGAGAAATTGTACGAACTTTTCCAGCAGAAAACGGGCATTACCGTGAATTGGGTGCAGGGCAACGCCGACGAGATCGCCCAGCGCATCCGCAGCGAGGGATCCAACAGCCCCGCCGACATCTTCATGACGGTGGATATTGCCCGGCTGTGGCGGGCTCAGAACGAGGGCTTGTTTCAGCCCATCCAGTCCGAGACGCTCTCCAAAAATATTCCCGAGTATCTGCGGGATCCAGAGGGGTACTGGTTTGGCCTCACCAAACGAGCCCGGGTGATCATGTACAACAAAGACAAGGTGGATCCCAAGGAGTTGTCCACCTATGAGGACTTGGCAAACCCCAAATGGCGGGGCAAGGTGCTCACCCGCTCCTCCAGCAACGTCTACAGCCAATCCTTGACGGCCTCGATCATCTTGGCCCACGGGATCCCGGAAACAGAGCAATGGGCACGGGGTTTAGTAGCCAATTTTGCTCGTCCGCCGGAAGGGGGAGACACGGATCAGATCAAGGCCGTGGCCGCCGGAGTGGGAGATGTGGCTCTGGCCAACACCTACTATTTGCCCCGTTTGATCAAATCCGACAATCCAGAAGATCGCGCCGTAGCCGAGAAAATCGGCGTCTTCTTCCCCAACCAAGAGGATCGCGGCACCCACGTCAACATCAGCGGGGCCGGCATTCTGAAAACGGCTCCCAACAAAGAAGCGGCCATCCAATTTTTGGAGTTTCTCTCCGGGCCAGAGGCGCAGGCCATTTTTGCCCAGAGCAACAACGAGTATCCAGTGCTGCCAGGGGCCGAGATCGACTCGGTGGTGGCCAGCTTTGGCACCTTTAAGGAAGACACGATCAACGCTGCCAGCATTGGCCGTGTCACCCCTGATGCGTTAAGAGTCATGGATCGGGCAGGTTGGCGATAGGGGTTGGGATCGCCCAGAGCGCCGGGGTGGCCGAGAGTCTTCTTCATTGGCTCCCCGGCATGGCTTATGGCTCGGCCATAGATCAAAGCCAAGCCTCAGATTTTGGTTTTGAGACGTGACATACTCCCGCACTCATGCTGACGTATAGATGACGTATAGATAGAGAGCGGGCTTTCGGTAGCCCTGTAGTTGGCAAGCCAATCACGTTCGCGAAGCCAGCCGTAGGCTTAGCCTCTGGGCTGGTTTACAGCAGCCCCCAAAAGCGCGATCATATTTGCCCCATTCAAGTCCGCATCCCCTTCCCATCCACAATGCTCACACTCAAACTTCTTCCCACTGCGATAGGATCGCGCAGGGTCGGG
>NZ_JBSSCS010000065.1:0-7804 GCF_054060015.1 Thermostichus sp. MS-CIW-25 | reverse complement strand
GTCAGGACTTGGGTCATGGTTCTATCATAACTTCCGCATTCCTCCCGACACTGACCCTACGGGTACAGTGCGGGGCTCCTGCGATTTCTAGCTGAGTTGTGGTCATTTAGGTTGGGGTGAGACGCCTGGCCTACAGGGGAAAGCCTTGTGGTTCCCTGCATTCAACATTTTAGGTGTGGGTGCAGTTCCTAGGTTGCATTGAAATGACCATACCTACTGGTTCCAGCCGGGCCATCTGGTGCTAGAACGGTAGTGTTTTGAACCTGCGGAGATGGGATCCCACCCCTCTTGGGCTTGCTCTATGACCGTGTATGTGGTTCAGATCAGCGACCTGCATCTGTTTGCCAGGCCCCATCACCGGCTGCTGGGGGTGGACACGGAAGCCTCTTTCCTGCAGGTGCAAAAGGCCATTGCCGCTCTGGATCCCTTGCCCGATCTGCTGCTGCTTACCGGAGATCTCTCTCAAGATGGCAGTGCGGCATCTTACGCCCGTTTGAGAGCCCATTTGCAGGCTCTCCCCATCGATACTTACTGGTTGGCAGGCAACCACGATCGCCTGCACACCATGAACCAAGAGCTTCATGCCGAGCGGCTATTTGGGGACAAGAGCTTCAGCCGGGAAAATTGGAGCTTTATTTTGTTGAACTCCCTCGTGCCCGGCAAAGATAGCGGTTACCTGACGGAGCGCACGCTGCTGTGGCTGAAACAAGAATTGCAGCGGAGCAAAGCCGCCCAACACCATGTTTTGTTGGCCTTGCACCATCCCCCTTTTTCGGTGGATTCTGCCTGGCTGGATCAAAGCGCCCTGCAGCAGCCGGAGCGGTTGTTCGGGGTTCTGGACGAGTTCGACCACATTCGCCTTGTTGTATTCGGCCACATTCACCAAGACCTGCGCCACCAGCGGGAGGGGGTTGATTACCTGGCTTGTCCCTCAACCTGTGTGCAATTTCGTCCCAAGAGCCCTCAGTTTGGCCTGGAGGTGATTCCCCCTGCCCTGAGGCAGATATGGCTGGAGCGAGATGGCAGCTTCAAGACCCAGGTTCAACGGGTGGGGGCCGCTCTGCAACGTCCCAACCTGGCCCTGAAGGGATATTAGCTCTCTTCCTCTTGAGCCTCTGCGGGGGGTAGCCCGATGGCCTGCCCCAAGCAAACGCTGGCCCCCAGCAAGGCCAACCACCCCGGCACCACTGACAGGAGGGCCACCACGGCCACCAAGGTGTTGTTTCCCCCCTGCAAAAGGCTGTAGAGCAGCATCGGCAGCGTGAGAACCCGCCCACCGCCGACGAAGAAGGTGAGCAAAAATTCGTTCCAGGAGATCAAAAAGGCAAATACCGCCCCAATGGCTGCCCCAGGGGCAATGAGGGGCAACGTTACCTGCCACCACACCTGCCAGGGATCCGCCCCCAAACAGCGGGCCTGCGCCTCGTAGCCGCGGTCGAAACGGGCGAACACACTGCCCATCACCAGAGCCATGTAGGGAATGGTCGGGATCAGATGCACCAGCACCACCCCCAGCAGGGCACCGTCTAGCCGCAGGCGAATCAGCACCCCTTGGATCCCCATCAGCACAGCCAGAGGAGAGGTGATGACGGGCAACAGCAACAGCAGGCGCAGCCAGGCGGGCACAGGATGGGTGCCCAAAACTCGTCCCGCCGGGATCCCCACCCCCAGGGCCAGCAGGGTGGTAAACAGGGCAATTTGCAAGCTCTGGCCGAAGGCTGCCCGGAACTGGGATCCCCCTCCCGCTGGAGCGAACAGCAGTTGCTGCCAACCGACTAAGCTCCATGCCTGCGGCAGGGCATCGGGAAAATACCAGGCCCGCGTGAAGGCCCAAAGAGCCAGCACCCCAAAGGGCAAAGCCCAAAGGAGGGCCACTCCGGCCACCCCAAGGCGGAGCAGGGATCCCCCAATCCATCTGTGCATGTGGCGTCCTTTCACGGCCTTCTCCAAGGACTCCGTCCTGCTGAGGCGACCGGCGGTTGCCAAAGGGATCCCCTGGCCGCAAACAGCCCTGCCATCCAACTGACCACCGCTGCCGAGATGACCAACAGGATCACCCCCAGCGCCACCGCCTGCTGCCGCTGCTCCAGGTTGATGTGGGTGAAGCGCTGATAGATCAGAACGGGCAAGGTGCGCGGGTAGGTGGGCCCTAAGAGCAAGGGAACCTCAAAGGCGCTGAAGACAAAGCCGAAGATGAGAATCCCGGTGGCCAGCAGCCCCGGCCTCAGCAAGGGCAGCGTTACATACCAAAACGTCTGGGCGGCAGAAGCCCCCAGCAGCCGAGCCTGTTGCTCCAGCTCGGATCCCATCCCGCGCAGCAGCGTCAGCGCCACCAGAGCGGCAAACGGGATCTCCTTCCAAAGCCAATAGAGCAACACCCCCACATAGCCGCGGTCGTTCACCCACAAGGGAAAATCCTGATCCGAGGCAATCCAGCCCAGTTGGAAGGCCAGCCGCGCCAGCCAACCGCTGGGCCCCAGCAGCAGCAGCATCCCCGCCACCCCCACCAAATGAGGAATCGGCAGCGTCAACTGGCCAAGCCAGATGGCCCACCCCCCCACCCCCCGCAACAGCAGCGCCAGCCCCAGCCCCAAAAGCAGCGCCAACCCCGTTGCCAACAGAGCGATTCTGAGGCTGAGCAACAGGGATCCCCCGACTTCCGCATCCCGCAGCAGCTCCCCATACCCCTGCAGGGTAAACCCCCTCTCGCCCAGGCCGTAGAGGCCCACACTCTGGGCCAGAGCCAGCAGCAGCCCCCCGCCGTAGAGCAGGCCCACCAACCCCAACGCCGGCAAAAGCGGCCCATACTGCCGGATCCCCTTAAGCCCCACCGGCCCAGATCCCCGTCCATTTAAGCTATTCATTGAGCCAGTCCCAAGAGCTGCCTCACGAGAGAATTCAAGATGGGAGCGGATCCCTCCTTAAGAGAGGAAAGAGCAGTGGGTAGTGAGAAGGAAGTATGCTCACGCCTCTTATTCCTCCACACCGCCAACGCGACCAACCATTGCGATCTTCACATCCCATGGAGAGAACCCTAGACCAGATTAACCAACGCATTGCCAAAGGCCAGGCGCGGGTGTGGACGGCCCTGGAAGCCAAAGCCAAGCTGGCCACCTTGGGGATCCAGGAAGCCTTCGAGCAGGTGGATGTGATCACCACCGGCACCTTTGAGCCGATGGAGTCTTCCGGAGCCATTGTGAACCTGGGCCATACGGATCCGCCCATCAAGATTCGCCAAGCGTGGCTGAACGGGGTACCGGCCTATGCCGGATTTGGCGCGGTGGATCTCTACCTAGGGGCAGCCCAACCCAGCGAGCAAGCGGATCAAGCCTATGGGGGCGGCCACGTCATTGCCGACCTGGTGGCGGGCAAGCGCGTCCATTTGCGGGCCATCGGCCAAGTGACCGATTGCTACCCCCGCGCCGACTACGAGACCACCCTGACCCGGGATCAGCTCAACCAGTTTTACCTGTTCAATCCCCGCAATGCCTACCAAAACTTCATCGTCGGCGTGAACGGTGGGGATCGGCCTTTGTACACCTACTTGGGCCTGTTGGAACCGCACCTGGGCAATGCCGTCTATTCCAACCCGGGAGAGCTGTCCCCCTTGTTGAACGATCCCCTTTTGCGCCGGGTAGGGATCGGCAGCCGCATCTTTTTGGGGGGCGGCATTGGCTACGTCGCCTGGGAGGGTACCCAGCACTTTCCATTGCAAAAGCGATTGCCCAACCAAACTCCCATCGGCCCGGCGGCCACCCTGGCCCTGATTGGAGATGCCAAGCAAATGCAGGCGGAATGGGTGAGGGGCTGCTACTTCCGCAACTACGGTCCCAGCTTGATGTTGGGGGTCGGGATCCCCATTCCCATCCTCGCTCCTGCGGATTTGGAGGCCATCGCCATCCGGGATGAAGAACTGGTGGCACCGGTGATCGACTTTTCCATTCCCCGCCGGGTGCGGCCCACCTTTGGCTTGGTGAGCTATGCCCAGCTCAAATCCGGCCAGATCACCCTCAATGGCCGCAAGGTTCGCACTGCCCCTCTGGCCAGCCTGCGCCGCTCCATGCAAATTGCCGAAATCCTCAAGCAATGGATAGAAAGCGGCCAATTCACCCTTACCCAACCCGTCGCTCCCCTGCCCCTGGATCGGGAGTTTCTCTCCCAAAATCCCCTCGGCTAGACGGATCCTGAATTCCCACCTGCCAAACAGCCTCTCCAGAGAAAGAGACCAGCCCAATCCCCATTCAAGGCTGAGAAACATCAGCGACAAATCCGCCCGGCAATTGCGGGAAGAGCTGGAGGAACTGGAGAAAAGTCAGCAGAAATGGCGCAGTCGCCTGGGAACCTTGGGCAACCCAACCCCCAGCAGATCTGCAGAATTACTGCCGGCTGGGATCCCTTCCAAACCTGCGGCGGGGTTGTTTTCTAGACAGTTGCCGCTACCATTACGCTTTAAGTGTTGCCACCGGAAACTCCCCGGCGGGAAAAAGAGAGGGGGCCGTGTCTAAAGTGGGAGATAAGGTCATGTTCCAGCGTATTGCTCTCGGCTCTGCTGCATTGGGATTGCTTATGACCATACCCGTCCTTCCCGGCCACGGGTTTGGAGAGCCTCGGGTCGTTCCCGATACCCCGTTCTACTTCGACAACCACCGCTTCGATCGCTACCCCGATGCGGTTGTGGTGCGGGTGGTGAGCGGCGACACCTTGGTGGTGCAAATCGAAGGGGAACAGAAGATGCGCCTGATCCGGTTGGCCGGGATCGAAGGCCTCAGACCGGGAGAAAACCCCTTTTACCAGCAAGCTATTGAACTGATGCGAGAGCGCATCCTCTACCGCACCGTCAAGCTGGAAGGGGATAAGCTGCTGCGCAACGTAGATGCCACGGGCTTGGTGGAGGCTTATGTCTGGCTAGAAGGTCATCAAATGAACGCCATGTTGGTGCGCAATGGCCTGGCCCGTATCGTCCCCTACAGCCACAACATCAAGTACGACAGCTACTATGGTGGCCTACAAGAAAAAGCCCAGCAGGAGCGCCTTGGCATTTGGAGCCGTCTCTGAGTTGGCTTTATACTGAACTTCAGTTCTTTAATCTTCAAGGGAGCAGAGAGGAAAGAGCTTCTCCCTTCTCTCCCGTTACTTCCTCTAGGTTATGCCTAGCCTGCCTTGACGGTTGAACCCACTCCAGCCCCCAGGGATCCCAATCGCTGGGTGAGGCGGCTGCCTCTGGTGACCGGCCTTTTGGGCAGCGCCCTCTTGGTCATCAATCGACTGGCCTTTACGCCGGAATTGCTCACCAGCCAGTCCCGTTCAGATGCCTTGGGGATCCTCCTCAGCGCTGTTTTGATCTTGACCGGCCTGCTGTGGCAGCAGATCCAGCCTCTTCCGCCCCAAACGGCCCCCCTGCAAGGGATCCCCGGCTGCGATTGGCATCCCGATCTTTCCGAAAGTGAGAAACTGGAGCTGGCTTGGGCCTCCCATACCCTGCTCAGCACCACTGCCGCCCGCACTGTGGTGATCTGGGTGGGTGGGCGAACCCTCCTACAACGGGGGATCCTGGCCAACCCCGGCCAGATGCCCTCCATTCAGCCCAAGAGCGTTTTGCAGCGGGTTTTGCAAACGGGGCGGCCCGTGTATTTGGTGGATCTCAAGCTGTTCCCGGCCCGCGCCGAGTTCAATGATCTGTTGCCCCCCGGATCCCAAGCCGTGCTGTGCCAGCCCATCGGCCAGAAAGGGTGCTTGATTTTGGGGAGCGATACCCCACGCAGCTTCAGCCGGCAGGAGCAAGCCTGGATTGCCGCCATTGCCGACAAGTTAGCGGCCCTATTTGGCTGAGGTTCGCCGCTCCCAACTTCCCTTCGCCGGGAGAGGGGCCGGGGGTGAGGGCTAGCAGCGCGGAGTGCTTGGGCTAGGCGGCGCTCTCCAAGCTCACCTGGAACACTTCGCTGAAGGCTTTTTCCACCTTGTAGCCGGAGTCGATGGTTTCCAAGGGATCCTTGCGCAGGCGGTGGCGCAAACACAGGCTGATCACCCGACGGATATCGGCGACGGTGACCTCGCTCCGCCCTTCCAAAGCCGCCAGGGCCTTGGCAGCCCGGTTGGTGACAATGTCTCCGCGCAGCCCATCCACCTCCAAAGCCGCACATACTCCGGAGATCTTCAAGCGCAAATCGGGATCCACTGCCACGGTGGGCAAAAGATGTTGGGCTTTTTCGATGCGTTCCCGCAGGCGCTGCTGGGAATCGGCATACTTGGCCAAAAAAGCCTGGGGATCGGCGTCGAACTGGCTGCGCTCCTCCACGATCCGCACCCGCAGGGCGGCATCTCGCACCGTTTCGATCTGGACAAACATGCCAAAGCGATCCAGCAGTTGAGGCCGCAATTCCCCCTCCTCCGGGTTGCCGGATCCCACCAGCACAAACCGAGCCGGATGACGAATGGAAATGCCTTCCCGTTCCACGGTGTTCCAGCCTGAGGCCGCCGCGTCCAGCAACACATCCACCAAGTGGTCATCCAGCAAGTTGACTTCATCCACGTAAAGGATGCCTCGATTGGCCTTGGCCAACAGCCCCGGCTCAAAAGCCTTCACCCCCTGAGCTAAGGCCCGCTCAATGTCGAGAGTGCCACACACCCGGTCTTCCGTTGCCCCCAAGGGCAGATCCACCATCGGCACCTGGATCCAAGTGCTTTCCAGCGTTTCCCCTGCTTGGAGCCGTTCCCACACTTGATCGCTCATCAAGTCCCGCTGCCGTGGGTGGCTGTTGAAGGGATCCCCTTTCACCACCTCGATCTGGGGCAGCAGGTCGGCCAAAGCGCGGATGGTGGTGGATTTGCCCGTGCCGCGATCCCCCATGATCAGCACTCCGCCAATGCGCGGGTCGATCACGTTGAGGAGCAAGGCCAATTTCATCTCCTCTTGGCCAACGATGGCCGTAAACGGGAAAACCGGGCGACGTTCCAAATGCATAGGGGCAATAACCAACAATTCATCCCCATTATCCCAGAGGCCACTCCCTTCTGGGTGTCAGATAGGCTGGAAAGGGACTGGAACTGGAACCTAAAGACCAGTTTTCGGTCAAATGGAAAAGCAAGCTCAGTTGTCAGCGTGGACGACGCCCTGGGCTTTCACAGAGAGGAGCAGATAGGATCGAAGCCCGCGGGGTTCATCAGAGTGTTGAACCGGCGTGGGGCCGAAAGCTCACAAAAACCCTAGGCAACCTGAGCAACAGTTGGCGGGTGGGGAGACATCAGCAGTGTCAGGCAAAGCAAGTCGGAGACGGTGGACGGCATTTCCAATCCAAAGCGTGGCCCAAAAAGGGCTGGTGGGTTTGATCTGGGTTTGCACTTGGATCCCTGTGCTCACTGTCTCTCTGGCCGTGGCTCAAACCCCCACCACCTCTGTGGTGTTGAGCGATGAGCAGGTAACAATGTACGCCCGTATCGTCTTGGAGATGGAGCCCCACCGGCAAGAGGCCCAAAAGCGCTCCCAAGCCACAAACGACCCAGCCAGCAAAGATCAAATCCGGCGAGAATTCATCCGCACCGCGACCGAGATCATCACTCGCCACGGTATGACTGTGCCCGACTACAACCGCATTACACTCTTGATCCGCTCCGAAGAGGGCAAAGCTTTGCAACAGCGCATTGAGGCCGAAATTCTCCGCCTGCAAAGCGAGGATCCCCGACCGCCAGTCCGATAAAAGTGACTGGTAAAAGTAAACTACCCGACACCCGCGCTATGCGCAGGGTGCGAGCTTTATCCCAATCCCTAGCGGCCCCAGAGGACAGCTAAGTTTCGGAATTTCAGGCG
>NZ_JBSSCS010000064.1:0-8500 GCF_054060015.1 Thermostichus sp. MS-CIW-25 | reverse complement strand
CTGGTGGGGGTGCGGCCCTACAACGCCATTGCGTTTAGCGCGCCGATAGCGGTGTTTGTGAGCGTGTTTTTGATTTACCCGCTGGGGCAGAGCAGTTGGTTTTTTGCCCCCAGCTTTGGGGTGGCGGGGATTTTCCGCTTTTTGCTGTTTTTCCAGGGGTTCCACAACTGGACGCTGAACCCGTTCCACATGATGGGGGTGGCTGGCGTTTTGGGTGGAGCGCTGCTGTGTGCCATCCATGGGGCGACGGTGGAGAACACCCTGTTTCAGGATGGGGAGGCGGCCAGCACCTTTCGGGCTTTTGAGCCGACGCAGTCGGAGGAGACCTACTCGATGGTGACGGCCAACCGGTACTGGAGCCAGATTTTTGGGATAGCGTTTTCCAACAAGCGGTGGCTGCACTTTTTCATGTTGTTTGTGCCGGTGACGGGTTTGTGGATGTCGAGCATTGGGGTAGTGGGGTTGGCGCTGAACCTGCGGGCGTATGACTTTATCAGTCAGGAGGTGCGGGCGGCAGAAGACCCTGAGTTTGAGACGTTTTACACGAAGAACATTTTGCTGAACGAGGGGATTCGGGCGTGGATGGCGCCGCAGGACCAGCCGCATGAGCGCTTTGAGTTCCCTGAAGAAGTCCTCCCCCGCGGCAACGCGCTCTAAGCGGGTGCTAACCCTCGAACGCTCGATTTTCCTGGATTCCTTGCATGAGTGTTGAGGTCGAGCGTTCGCCTGTTGGATCCCTGGATTCGATGGGTAGGCGCTCGGCCACTAGCAAGCCCTTTTGTTTTGGATCCCTATTTTGATTGCACTGGTTGTTACTGTTTTTGGAGGCTGGCCTCAGTGACTTCAACGACGTTTGGTTCCGTAGCGATGCAGGATCGCACCCAAGGCGGATTTGCCTGGTGGGCGGGGAATG
Organism: Thermostichus sp. MS-CIW-25; assembly: GCF_054060015.1. Taxonomy (NCBI): domain Bacteria; kingdom Bacillati; phylum Cyanobacteriota; class Cyanophyceae; order Thermostichales; family Thermostichaceae; genus Thermostichus; species Thermostichus sp. MS-CIW-25. The sequence continues at coordinate 7,587 of NZ_JBSSCS010000064.1, read as the reverse complement.
CTCGCTTGATCAATCTTTCTGGTCGGCTTTTGGGTGCCCATGTGGCCCATGCTGGCTTGATCGTCTTCTGGGCGGGAGCGATGCTGCTGTTTGAGGTGGCTCACTTCACGCCAGATCGGCCCATGTATGAGCAGGGCCTGATCCTGATGCCCCACGTGGCCACTCTGGGCTGGGGGGTTGGCCCGGGGGGCGAGGTGATTGACACCTACCCCTACTTTGTCATCGGGGTGCTGCACCTGATCTCCAGCGCCGTGCTGGGGTTGGGGGGCATTTATCACGCCATTCGCGGCCCAGAAACTCTGGAGCAGTCTTTCCCCTTCTTCGGCTACGACTGGAAAGACAAGAACAAGATGACCACCATCCTGGGGATCCACCTGATCCTGTTGGGGTTGGGGGCTTTCCTATTGGTGGCCAAGGCCATGTGGTTTGGCGGTGTCTATGACACCTGGGCTCCAGGGGGTGGCGATGTGCGGGTAATTACTAACCCCACCTTGAACCCCGCTGTGATCTTCGGCTACTTGTTCAAATCTCCCTTTGGTGGGGAAGGCTGGATCATCAGCGTCGACAACATGGAGGATGTAATCGGCGGCCACATTTACATCGGCATTATCTGCATTGCCGGTGGGATCTGGCACATCCTCACCAAGCCCTTCGGTTGGGCTCGCCGCGCCTTCATCTGGTCTGGGGAGGCCTATCTCTCCTACAGCTTGGCGGCGGTTTCGCTGATGAGCTTCATTGCCACCTGCTACATCTGGTTCAACAACACCGTCTACCCCAGCGAGTTCTACGGCCCCACTGGCCCAGAAGCCTCGCAAGCGCAAGCCCTTACGTTCATCGTGCGCGACCAGCGCTTGGGGGCCAACATCGGCCAAGCGCAGGGGCCGACCGGTCTGGGTAAATACCTGATGCGCTCCCCCACGGGCGAGATCATCTTTGGCGGTGAGACGATGCGCTTCTGGGATGTGCGCGCTCCTTGGAAAGAGCCGCTGCTGGGCCCCAATGGCCTGGACTTGGATAAGCTGAAGAACGACATCCAACCTTGGCAAGCTCGCCGTGCGGTGGAGTACATGACCCACGCGCCGCTGGGATCCCTGAACTCGGTGGGTGGTGTGGCTACCGAGATCAACACGGTGAACTTCACCAGCCCGCGCACCTGGTTGGCTGCTCACAACTTCATCTTCGGCTTCCTGTTCTTCGTGGGTCACCTGTGGCATGCCGGTCGCGCTCGCGCTGCCGCTGCTGGCTTTGAGAAAGGGATCAGCCGCGAGAACGAGCCGGTTTACCGGATGAAGCCGATCCGATAAGGGCATAAGTCCCTCTGGAATGTACCTTTGGCCCCCCTTGCCGGGGGCCTTTTTTTGGGCATCCCCCCCTCAAGGATTGGCAGAAAGAGAGCCTGGGGTGGAAACTGAAGAGCGCTGAGTCATCAGAGCAGATGCACAAGATCCCTGTTACCGTCATCACCGGATTTCTGGGATCCGGCAAGACCACTTTGATCCGTCACCTTTTGCTCAACAACCAGGGCCGCCGCATTGCCGTGTTGGTTAACGAGTTTGGCGAAGTGGGCATCGACGGCGAGTTGCTGCGGGATTGCCAACTGTGTGAGGGGGAGGGATCCATCCCCATTCTGGAGCTGGCCAACGGCTGTCTCTGCTGCACGGTGCAGGAGGAGTTTTTGCCCACCATGGAAGCTCTGTTGCAGCGGCGGGCGGAGCTAGACTGCATCCTGATCGAGACTTCAGGATTGGCCTTGCCCAAGCCCCTGGTGCAGGCTTTCCGCTGGCCCACCATCCGTACAGGCGCCACGGTAGATGCGGTGATTACTGTGGTGGACGGTCAGGCTCTGGCCTCTGGGCAACTGGTGGGGGATCCGGCGGCCCTGGAGGCGCAGCGGCAGGCTGACGAAAGTTTGGACCATGAGACTCCGCTTGAGGAATTGTTTGAGGATCAGTTGAGCTGTGCCGATTTGGTGGTGCTCACCAAGGTGGATCAGATTACCCAAGAGGAGCAAGCTCGGGTGGAAAGCTGGCTGCGGCACCACTTGCGCCCTGAGGTTCAAATCCTCCCTTGTGAGCGGGGGCAGGTTCCCCCAGAAGTGCTCTTGGGCTTTAATGCAGCGGTGGAAGACCAGCTCGAGCGCCGCCCCAGCCACCACGATCACGGGGAGGAGCATGAGCACGAAGCTTTTGAGTCTTTCTACCTCAGCTTGGAGGGAGGTTATGAGCCGGGATCCCTGGTGGCTCAGCTACGCCAGTTGGCCCAAGAGGAATGTCTTTACCGGATAAAAGGGTTTGTGGCCGTCCCCTACAAGCCGATGCGCCTGGTGCTGCAGGGGGTGGGATCCCGATTTGAAACCTACTACGACCGCCCCTGGCGACCCCAGGAGCCGCGCTTGACCCGACTGGTGCTGATTGGGCAAAACCTCAACCGCGAGCGCATTGCCGCCCAGCTCCAGGCCTTGGCCATCAGAGAAACGGTGGCCCCCACCGGCTGATCCCTGTCGGAGGCGAGTGGGATCCCTTGGGTCCTCGGCTCTCATCCCCCCGTCCCAGAGGGAAAGGAAGCAGCGTCCAGTTCTACTGTTACTCAAAGGTGGTCTAGAGGTAGGTATCCAAAAGAGAGGCCACGGTGGGGAAGTGGCAGCGCAAACCCAGGGTTTCTGGGGAAATGGCCGGGTAAACAAAATGGCGCTGGCGCAGACAGAACTCATCCCAGGCTGAAAGCCGCACCCGAAATAGAAAGGCCAAGCCGCGAACGAGAGCCGGGGGCAGAGGCACTCGGAAATAGATCCGTTTTTTGAAATAAGCACACATCTGTTCCACACATTCATCCCAGGAGAGGGGGGGATTGCCCAAAACCCAATCGCCACCACCAGGCAGATGGGCCACCCAATAGGCCACCATCTCGGCCACATCGGCAGCGTGGATAAAGTGGAAGCTGGCATCCACCCGCAAAAAGCGGATCAGATCCAGCCAGCGGAGAACGTCCTTGAGGCCGGCAGTGATGTGGGAGTAGGGGTGGTGGGGGCTGCCGCCAAAGAGCAGGGTGGGATAAAGGGTGAGCAGGCGCTCCGGCCAGAAGCCGCTTTCCTGCCGCCGCAGCAGCATCTCGTACTTGCTGCGGATGTAGTCGGTGCCGGCCCGTCCGGCAATGGCCAAAGGCTCCAGGTCCTGGTTCAAAAGGCTGGCCGTGGAAAAGTAGATCACCTGCTGACAGCGCTCCGGATCCAACAACTGAAAGAGCTCCAGGGTGTGGGTAACATTCACGGCCCAAGCCAGGGCGGGATCCCCCCAAGCTGCCGCCATGTGGATCAGCCCATCCATCTGGCGCAGCAGAGCGGCGTGTTCCCGGATGCGCAGGAGATCGCCGGGTACTAGGGTGATAGGGGCGGGCAGCCGTTCTAGGGGCAGCCGCAGGCGGCTGGTCTCGCGGATGAGAACGTACAGGTGGTAGGCGGGCCGCTCCGGAAACTCGGGATCCCTTTGCTGGGCCAGGCGCTCCAACACATAGTGCCCCAGGCAGCCGCTAGCGCCGGTAAGAAACAGGTTTCGCAAGAGGTCTTCCCAACGGGACTCGATGAAAAAAGCTTCTGACTAGTGTACCGCTTCAGCTTCTGTCTGCCGGACTGCCTGAGCCCTCAATTCCCCTGCAAGAGAGCCGCTCGACTTGGCAAACCCCACACTGGAAATCTGGCCGCAAGGATGTCAGCATAGTTCGACAAGAATCCAACTCAAAGAGCATATCCGAATATCCATCTGCATCTGTGGCTGTAACCTCCTCTCCGCCTTCCCGTTCCCGCGCTTTTGGCCTTTGGCCGCCGCTGGCCTTGGTTTTGCAGCGGATCACCCAAGCGGTGCCGGTGCTGCTGTTGATCACGCTGCTCAGTTTTTTGCTGTTGCAACTGGCCCCCGGAGATTTTTTGGATCCCTTGCGGGCGGATCCCAGTGTCAGCCAGGAGTTTATTGCCCAAGAGGAAGCGCGGCTGGGGTTGGATAAGCCCTTGGTTTGGCAGTACTTGACCTGGCTGGGCAACCTGCTGCAAGGGGATTTCGGCATGAGCTATACCTACCGGGTTCCTGTGTTGGGGTTGATCGCCTCTCGGGCTGGGGCCACCCTGCTGCTGGCGGTGTCTTCCATTTTGCTCACCTGGATGATCTCCATTCCCCTAGGGATCCTGGGGGCGCTGCGGCAGAACACCCCCCTGGATCGGGCGTTGCAGTTGCTCAGCTACCTGGGCCAGGCCATGCCCAGCTTCGTGCTGGCCATTTTGCTGCTAATTGTGGCCCAAAACGTGAGCTGGCTGCCGGTAGGGGGGATGACCAGTGTTTATTTTGCCGAGCTTAGTTTGGGGGAAAAGTTGCTGGATCTGGGCCGCCACCTGCTCCTGCCCACGCTGGCCCTGAGCATCACCAGCTTTGCCGGGCTGCAGCGGATTACGCGCGGCAATTTCTTGGATGTGCTGCGGCAGGAATACATCCAGGCGGCGCGGGCCCGTGGGATCCCAGAGTGGCGGGTGATCTGGTTGCACGCGCTGCGCAACGCCGTCAACCCCTTGATCACGATCTTGGGCTTTGAGTTTGCCAATCTGCTCAGCGGCTCTTTTATTGCCGAGTTTTTCTTCAATTGGCCGGGGCTGGGCAAGCTGCTCTTGGAGGCTGTTCAAAGTTTCGACATCAATGTGGTGATGGCGGGGCTTCTGCTGGGGGCCGTGATGCTCATTCTGGGCAATTTGTTGGCCGATTTGCTCCTGATGTGGGTGGATCCCCGGATCCGACCCGACTCACTGCTGTAGTTAACCATTGCTGCTACGGATCCCTCAAACAGGCGGCTCAATTGTGGAGACAATATCCCGAATCACCGCCTCTGCCTCTTGCCGTCGGTTGCCGGCCATCTCTCCCGACCCGGCCAGAGAAACCCGATGGGTCAGTACCGGCACGAACAGTGCTTGCAGATCTTCTGGTAGACAAAAGCTGCGCCCTTTCACCAGCGCCTGGGCCCGTGCTGCCCGCGCCAAGGCCAGGGCTCCACGGGTGGATACCCCCGCCCGCAGCAGCTTGGACACGCGAGTGGCCTGCACCACCTGCAGAAGATAGTCCGCCAGGGATCCATCCAAATACACCTGATCCACCGCCGACTGAATCTCTCGCAACTCCATCAGGGAGAGAACCGGCTGCAGAGCATCCACCGGCTCGGCCTGTTGCCGTTGCAAGAGTAAAGCTCGCTCTACCTCAGGGCTGGGGTAGCCAATCGACAGCCGTACCAAAAACCGATCCAACTGGCTTTCTGGGAGGGGATAGGTGCCGTGGTACTCCAAAGGATTTTGGGTGGCCAACACCATAAATGGGCTGGGCAGCGGGTAGGTGCGATCGTCCAGCGAAACCTGCTTTTCCGCCATTGCCTCCAGCAGGGCACTTTGGGTGCGGGGCGAGGTGCGATTGATTTCATCCGCCAAGACCACGTGGGCAAAAATGGGGCCGGGACGAAATTCAAAATCCCCTTTTTCTTTGTTGAAAAGGGTGAGGCCAAGGATATCTGTCGGCAATAGGTCGCTGGTAAATTGAATCCGCTGAAACTTGGCTCCCAAACTGTGGGCGATGGCCCGCGCCAAAGTGGTCTTGCCTACACCGGGCACATCTTCAAGCAAAACATGACCTTCCGCAACCAAGGCCGTGACCACCGCCTGCACCACCTGCGATTTGCCCTGAAACACGGATTCGATATTGGCAATCAGCTTGCCAATCTGTTGGTGCAAGGTTTGTAATCGCTCCGCTGGGATCCGTGCTGAACCAGACCGGGTGCTGACACTCGCCATAAACCATTCCCAAAGGGGCCTATTCCACCTTACAGGCTGGATCCCATTGCCAGCTCAGGGCGGGATCCCGCTAAACCCCAGTGAAAAACCGGAGTATCATAGACCTAAGCCCTCCACAAGGATGGATATCTTGGAACTGTCTTGCAAAAGTGAATATGCTCTCCTGGCCCTTCTGGAATTGGCCCAGCACTACAGTGATGGCCAGGTGCTGCAGATCAAAGAAATTGCGGCCCATCAGTCCATACCCGACCGCTACTTGGAGCAACTGCTGGCCACCTTGCGCAGACAGGGGTTGGTGCGCAGCCAACGGGGATCCAAGGGAGGCTACTTCCTGGCCCGAGCACCCTGGCAGATCTCGCTGCTGGATGTTATCCAGGCCATCGAGGGGGAAGATCTCAGCCGCTCCCGCGACTTGCCCTCGGGCGATCTCACCCCAGAGCGGGAAGTGCTCCTGAAGGCCTGGCAAGATGCCCAAGCTGCGGCGGTAGCCATTCTCCAGAAGACCACCCTACAAGACCTCTGCGACCGGCAGGCACAACAGCAACAGGCTCGGCTCATGTACTACATCTAGGCCAGAGGCTGGAGCTGGGATCCTTGGAAGGTTTTGGGTTATCCTGAAACCCACTGCTTTTTGAATTGAGCCCTTCCATGACCGTTCGCTCTTCTCGCTCTCAGGCTGCCGATACGTTTTCCGCGGAAGATTTTGCCCAGGCTTTAGACAAGCAAAACCTCAGCTTTCAACCGGGGCAGGTGGTGCAAGGCCGCATCTTCCAACATCAGAACGATGGCGCTCTGGTGGATATTGGCGGCAAATCCCCGGCCTTTTTGCCCCTCAAGGAAGCAGGGATCCGCCCAGGGGAAGATTTGAGTGCGCTCTTTCCCCTAAAAACAGAAGCCGAGTTTCTCATCTTGCGAGAAGATGCAGAGGGACAAATTGTGCTCTCGGCGCGGCGGCTGAGGCTGAAGCGGCTTTGGGAGGAGCTGGCCCAGAAGCAAGCCAACGGCCAGACGGTAACCGTTCCGGTGATCGCCACCAACAAAGGGGGGGTGGTGGTGGATGTGCAGGGGCTGCGCGGCTTCATTCCCCGCTCCCACCTCAGCCAACGGGAAAGTCTGGAGGAGTTGGTGGGGCAATCCTTGACAGCAAGCTTTATCGAGGTGAACCCAGAAGCCAACAAGCTGGTGCTCTCCCAAAGGGCGGCTGTAAAGTCCGAGAACCTGAGCCGCTACACCAGTGGCCAAGTGGTGGAAGGCAAAGTCAGCGGACTAAAACCCTTCGGTGTGTTTGTGGACTTGGAAGAAGGGGTAACCGGGCTGTTGCACATCAAGCAGGTCAGCCAAAGTTTTGTAGCCTCGCTACCGGATTTGTTCAAACCAGGCCAACGCATCAAAGCTGTTGTCATCGATGTGGATGAGGCCAAGGGACGGATGGCCCTCTCCCTGCGGGTGCTGGAAAAGCATCCGGGCGAGGTGCTGGAGCAGCTGGACAGGGTTATGGAGGAGGCCGAAGAGCGGGCCGGTAAACTCAAGGGGAGAATAACATCCGACGGCCAAGTCATCTGATCCCATCTCTGCCTCGAGTTCGGATGCAAAACCTGCAGAGGGAAAGCAAGACGCCTTACGGCAATCAGAGGAAAATCACATAGGCAGTCGGCCCGGCGGCGCAGTCGTCCAAGTAAAAGTGCTCAACGCCTTACGGCAATCAGAGGAAAATCACGTGGGCCCGTCGCATCTTCCCCTGTAGGCCCATCGTGCTCAACGCCTTACGGCAATCA
>NZ_JBSSCS010000063.1:0-8676 GCF_054060015.1 Thermostichus sp. MS-CIW-25 | reverse complement strand
TTCTCTCGGTTTTACATACCTAGCCATACCAAGCAGCCATACTGAACATACTGTACATTATTTTCAGTATAGTCCAGCGTATCATTGACTAAAGTCATGCTCCTGCCAGCCAAGATTCGATCTGCCGGCAAGGGATCCCTGCCTTAACCGATGGAAAAAACCCGATCCAGACTCAGTTCTCCAGCCCGGATCCCTGGGATCCCAACTTTTTCCTTGGGGGTGTAAGCCTCTCTTTTTTGGTAAACTCCCGACTCCGTTGGCAAGCTGTAAGCCTCTAGGCAGTTCTCCTGCAAGTTCAAGATCCAGTAGTTGGGGATCCCGGCTTTGGCGTAGAGTCCGAGTTTGACTTCCCGATCATAGGTAAGGGAAGAATCAGCCACTTCGATGATGAGATAGATGTCTTCGGGCTGAGGATGCCGAGAGCGGTACTCATCCTGCTGAAAGCGCACAATGGCAAAGTCGGGCTCCGGCTCGTGATTGGGGGGCAGTTGCACCGGATCCTGGGTGCGCACAATAGCTTGCTCCTGCACAAGGCCCACCAACAGTCGGTACAGGCGGCTACAGTAGGCGGCGTGCCTCTCCCCTTTCGTCATCTTTTGAACCAGGAGCCCGTCAATCAGCTCCAACTGATTGGGCTCTTCAATCTGTCCAGACTCAATCAGCCGATGAAACTCCTCAAAGGTATATCGCCTGATATAGGGATCCAATCGGGCGGCTAGAGTCATCGACCAAACTCATCAGACCCTAAACTTCATATCACCACTCTACCAACTCACAAAAAAGGGATCCCTGGACCAGCCGAGGGATCCCTTCTCCAGTTAGTTATTCAACAGATTAAGTTCGCTAGCCAAACTGGGAGGCTGTCGAGGCGATAACAAAGGCCGCGTAGGTCAACACGTAACCCACCGTGAAGTGAGCCAGACCCACCAGACGACCTTGGACAATCGACATGGCCACCGGCTTGTCTTTCCAGCGGATCAGCTTGGCCAAGGGAGTGCGCTCATGCGCCCACACCAAGGTCTCGATCAGCTCTTGCCAGTAGCCGCGCCAGGAGATCAGGAACATGAACCCAGTTGCCCACACCAAGTGGCCGAACAGGAACATCCAGGCCCAAACCGCCAGGTTATTCATCCCGTAGGGGTTGTAGCCGTTGATCAACTGGGCGGAGTTGGCCCAGAGGTAATCCCGCAGCCAGCCCATCAGGTAGGTGGAGTTCTCGTTGAACTGGGCAGTGTTGCCGCTCCAAACCCCAAGCTGCTTCCAGTGCCAGTAGAAGGTGACCCAGCCGATGGTGTTCAGCATCCAGAACATGGCCAGGTAGAAGGCATCCCAGGCGGAGATGTCGCAGGTGCCGCCTCGACCCGGGCCGTCGCAGGGGAAGCTGTAGCCAAAGTCCTTCTTGTCCGGCATCAGCTTAGAGCCGCGGGCATCCAACGCCCCCTTGACCAAGATCAAGGTGGTGGTGTGCAGGCCCAGGGCAATGGCGTGGTGCACCAGGAAGTCACCCGGGCCAATGGGCAGGAACAGGGATCCATTGGGATCGTTGATGGCCTGCAGCCAGCCCGGCAGCCACACGTTGCCGTAGTTGGGCCAAGCGGTAGAAGCAAGGCTGTCGGGGTTGGACAACAACACATCCATGCCGTAGATCATCTTGCCGTGAGAGGCCTGGATGAACTGAGCAAACACCGGCTCGATCAAGATCTGCTTCTCCGGCGTGCCAAAGGCCTGCATGACGTCGTTGTGGACGTACAGCCCCAGGGTGTGGAAGCCCAGGAACAGCGATACCCAGCTGAGGTGGGAGATAATCGCTTCCTTGTGATCCAGCACCCGCGCCAGCACGTTGTTCTTGTTGGCCTCAGGATCGTAGTCCCGCACCAGGAAGATGGCCCCGTGGGCAAACGCCCCCACCATCAAGAAGCCAGCAATGTACTGGTGATGGGTGTAGAGAGCCGCCTCCGTGGTGTGATCCATGGACATGAACACGTAGGGGTTGAGGGCGTACATGTGCTGCGCCACCAGCGAGGTCACCACCCCCAGACAGGCCAGGGCCAGAGCCAACTGGAAGTGCAGGGAGTTGTTGACCGTGTCGTAGAGACCTTTGTGGCCTTCTCCCAGCAGGCCTCCGAAGGGAGTGCCCTTGGGGGGGTTGTGGGCGCCAAGGATCTCCCGGATGCTATGGCCAATGCCCCAGTTGGTGCGGTACATGTGGCCGGCCACGATGAAGATCACCGCGATGGCCAGGTGGTGGTGGGCCATGTCCGTCAGCCACAGGGACTGGGTGTTGGGGTTAAAGCCACCCAAGAAAGTGAGGATGGCCGTGCCCGCCCCTTCTGCCGTGCCCCAGACATGGTTGGCCGTGTCCGGGTTCTGGGCATACACCCCCCAGTTGAGGGTAAAGAAGGGCTTCAGACCTGCCGGGTGGGGCAGAGTGGTAAGGAAGTTGTCCCAGCCTACGTGCTGCCCGCGGGACTCGGGGATGGCGACGTGTACCAGGTGACCAGTCCAAGCCAGGGAACTGACCCCAAACAAGCCGGCCAGGTGGTGGTTGAGACGGGCTTCAGCGTTCTTGAACCAGCTCAGGCTGGGGCGGAAACGGGGCTGCAGGTGCAGCCAGCCGGCAAACAGAAACACCGCCGCCAACAACAACAGGCCAATCGCGCCGGCGTAGAGATCGCCGTTGGTGCGCAGGCCAATGGTGTTGAACCAGTAGTACAGGCCAGAGTAGGCCGCGTTGACGGGGCCGCCGCCCCCCGGTTGGGTAAAGGCTTCCACCGCTGCCTTGCCAAAGTGGGGATCCCAGATGGCGTGGGCGATGGGGGTGACACCCGTGGGGTTGGCTACCCATTGCTCATAGTTGCCTTGCCAGGCGATGTGGAAGACGTTGCCGGAGGCCCACAGGAAGATGATTGCCAGATGGCCAAAGTGGGTGGCGAACAGCTTTTGGTAAAGCCGCTCCTCCGTCATGCCATCGTGGGTCTCGAAGTCGTGGGCGGTGGCAATGCCATACCACAGCCGACGCGTGGTGGGATCGCTGGCCAGGTCTTGGCTGAATTGGGGAAAACGAGTTGCAGTTGTCATGATTCTCTCTTCCTCCTTGCCTTAGCCGAGTGCGCCGAACCGTGCCAGGAAGAACGCCCAGGTGGTGACGATCCCTCCCAACAGGTAGTGGGCCACACCGACCGCCCGACCCTGAATGATGCTCAGAGCGCGGGGTTGAATGGCCGGAGCGACTTTTAGCTTGTTGTGGGCCCAAACGATGGACTCAATCAGCTCCTGCCAGTAGCCGCGACCGCTGAACAGGAACATCAGGCTGAAGGCCCAGACAAAGTGAGCGCCCAAGAAGAGCAGCCCATAAGCCGACAGAGCCGAGCCGTAGGAGTTGATCACCTGCACCGATTGCGCCCACAGGAAGTCCCGCAACCAGCCGTTGATGTTAATGGCGCTGGTGGCAAAGTTGCCGCCGGTGATGTGCTCAATCGTGCCATCGGCGTTGACGGTGCCCCAGATGTCGCTCTGCATCTTCCAGCTGAAGTGGAAGATCACGATGGAGATGCAGTTGTACATCCAGAACAGCCCCAGGAACACGTGATCCCAGCCGGAGACCTGGCAGGTGCCGCCGCGGCCCGGGCCATCGCAGGGGAAGCGGAAGCCCAATTTGCCTTTGTCCGGGATCAACCGGGAAGAGCGGGCAAACAACACCCCCTTGAGCAGGATCAGCACCGTGATGTGGATGGTCATGGCGTGGATGTGGTGCACCATGAAGTCCGCCGTGCCCAGCACCATGGGCATCATGGACACCTTGCCACCCACAGCTACCACGTCGCCGCCAAAGATGGGGCTAACCGAAGCGCCCACATAGGGAGCGGTGCTGGCAATGGCCGAAGTGTGCAGCGACTGGATCCACTGGGCGAAGATCGGCTGCAGTTGGATCCCGGTGTCCGAGAACATGTCCTGCGGACGACCCAGGGCTTGCATCGTGTCGTTGTGGACGTAGAAGCCAAAGGCGTGGAAGCCCAAGAACAGACACACCCAGTTGAGGTGGCTGATGATGGCATCCCGGTGGCGCAGTACGCGATCCAACACGTTGTTGCGGTTCACCGCTGGGTCGTAGTCCCGCACCATGTAAATGGCCCCGTGGGCAGCACCCCCCACCACGAAGAAGCCGCCTATCCACATGTGGTGGGTAAACAGGGAGATCTGGGTGGCGTAGTCGATGCCCATGTAGGGGTAGGGGTTCATGGCGTACATGTGCTGGGCCACGATGATGCTCAGGGATCCCACCATGGCCAGGTTGATGGCCAGCTGGGCATGCCAAGAGGTGGTGAGCACTTCGTACAGACCTTTGTGGCCTTCGCCGGTGAAGGGGCCCTTGTGGGCTTCCAGGATCTCTTTAATGGAGTGGCCAATGCCCCAGTTGGTGCGGTACATGTGGCCGGCCACGATAAAGAGCACGGCAATGGCCAAGTGGTGGTGGGCTTGATCGGTTAGCCAGAGGGCGCCCGTTTGCGGATCCAGGCCACCCTTGAAGGTGAGAAACTCCGCGTATTTGCCCCAATCCAAGGTAAAGAAGGGCACCACCCCGCTGAAGATGCCCCAATCCACGCTGGGGAACATCTCCTTCATCAAGGCGGGCTTGAGGATGAACTCGTGGGGCAAGGGCACCTGATCCGCCGGCACGCCCGCATCCAACATCTTGTTGATGGGAATGGCCACGTGGATTTGGTGACCGGCCCAGGCCAAAGAACCCAGCCCCAGCAGGCCCGCCAGGTGGTGGTTGAGCATCGATTCCACATTTTGGAACCACTCCAGCTTGGGAGCCCGCTTGTGGTAGTGGAACCAGCCGGCAAACAGGCAGAGGGCGGCCATCACCAAGCCGCCAATGGCGGTGCAGAGGAGTTGGAACTCGTTGGTGATGCCGGCAGCCCGCCAGAGGTGAAAGAGGCCCGAGGTGATGCGGATCCCTTCGAAGCCGCCGCCCACATCCCCATTCAGGATCTCTTGGCCGAAGATGGGCCAGACCACCTGGGCGCTAGGCTTGACGTTGATCGGATCCGCCAGCCAAGCAGAATAGTTGGAGAACTGAGCTCCGTGGTAGTACATGCCGCTCAGCCAGACGAAAACCACTGCCAAGTGGCCGAAGTGAGCGGAAAAGATCTTACGAGAAACGTCTTCTAAGTCGCTGGTGTGACTGTCGAAGTCATGAGCAAGAGCATGGAGGTTCCAGATCCAGGTCGTGGTCTTGGGGCCACGGGATAGGCTGCGATCGAAGTGCCCCGGCTTAGCCCATTTCTCAAATGAGGTGGGAACCGGATCCACGTCAACCGACACCTTGACCTTCGGCTCTCGCTCCTTTGGCGTAGTTGTCATCAAGAACTCCTCTCTTGCGACAAGGAACGAAGCATCCCTACCCCTTGGCAGAAGATTCCCCCAGGGCAGGACTTACCTGGCATTATAGGTCAGGGTTTGTGAGCCCTCAGTTGCTTCACAATAATTAAACGAGGGATCCCTTGTCCCATCGAGGCTGGAGTCGATTGGCAATTGTTTTTTCGATCATAGATGTAAATATATGTAACGAATTTTCAGTCGACCCAATGGGTTCCAATGAAGGGTTGAAACCAGACAACAAGCAGCAAGGGATCCCCTGGGTGGGGATGTGTGGTAAAACCCTGGCAGCCCTTTTGCAGATACCACCCTATGACCCTAGAGATTCCCCGTCGCCAATACGTCAGCAACTACGGCCCCACCGTAGGGGATCGGGTGCGCCTGGCGGATACCGAACTGATCATCGAGGTGGAGGAGGATTTCACCACCTACGGCGAGGAGATTAAGTTTGGGGGCGGCAAAACCATCCGCGATGGCATGGGGCAATCGCCGACGGCCACCCGCGCCAACGGGGCCTTGGATCTGGTGATCACCAACGCCCTGATCCTGGACTGGTGGGGCATTGTCAAGGCGGATGTGGGCATTCGCGATGGCTACATTGTCGGCATTGGCAAGGCCGGCAACCCGAATATCCAATCAGGCGTGACGCCGGGCATGGTGGTGGGCCCCAGCACTGAGGTGATTGCCGGGGAAAACCTGATCCTGACGGCGGGCGGGATCGATGCCCATGTGCATTTCATCTGTCCGCAGCTGTGCGAGTTTGCCATCGCCTCGGGAGTGACCACCCTTTTGGGGGGCGGAACCGGGCCGGCCACCGGCAGCAACGCCACCACCTGCACCCCTGGAGCTTGGAACTTGGGCAAAATGTTGCAGGCGGCGGAGGGGTTTCCGGTCAATTTGGGCTTTTTTGGCAAGGGGAACGCGGCTTTTCCCGCAGCTCTGCGGGAACAGGTGGAAGCGGGGGCCTGCGGCCTCAAGATCCACGAAGATTGGGGATCCACGCCGGCGGTGATCGACAGCTGTTTGCAAGTCTCGGATGAGTACGACATCCAAACCCTCATCCACACCGATACTTTAAATGAATCGGCTTTTGTGGAAGATACCATCGCCGCCATCAATGGCCGCACCATTCACACCTTCCACACCGAAGGGGCCGGGGGTGGGCATGCCCCCGACATCATCCGCATTGCCTCCGAGCCCAACGTGCTGCCCAGCTCCACCAATCCCACCCGCCCCTTTACCCGCAACACCATCGAAGAGCATCTGGACATGCTGATGGTGTGTCACCACCTGAGCAAGAATGTGCCGGAGGATATTGCTTTTGCCGAAAGCCGCATTCGCCCCCAAACCATTGCCGCCGAAGACATCTTGCATGACATGGGGGTGTTCAGCATCATCTCTTCCGACTCCCAGGCCATGGGCCGGGTGGGGGAGGTAATCATCCGCACTTGGCAGACGGCTCACAAGATGAAGGTGCAGCGGGGGCCTTTGCCACAAGACAGCAGCCGCAACGACAACTTCCGGGCCAAGCGTTACGTAGCCAAGTACACCATCTGCCCTGCCATCGCCCAGGGCCTCAGCCACGTCATCGGGTCGGTGGAGGTGGGAAAACTGGCGGATCTGTGTCTGTGGAAGCCGGCCTTTTTCGGGGTTAAGCCGGAAATCGTCCTGAAGGGGGGCCTGATTGCCTACGCCCAAATGGGGGATCCCAATGCTTCCATTCCAACCCCGCAGCCGGTGTACCCCCGCCCCATGTTCGGCAGCTTTGGCCGCGCCTTGACCGAGACCAGCCTGCTCTTTGTCTCCCAGGCTGCCCTAGACCTGGGGATCCCGGAAAAACTGGGGATCCAGCGCCGGGCCGTAGCGGTGAAAAACTGCCGCGAGATCGGCAAAGCGGATTTGAAACTCAATACCGCCACTCCCCACATTGAGGTGAACCCGGAGACCTATGAAGTGCGGGCCGATGGAGAATTGCTCACCTGCGAGCCGGCAGAGGTGCTGCCCATGGCGCAACGGTATTTTCTGTTCTAATTTGGGTGTTCTAATTTGGGAGAGCTTGAGAGTTCCTTGGGAGGTTGACCGGTAACTCAAGCATGGGCCACCTTGTTCTCCGCCACCTCAGCAAGCGCTTCCACAAGCGAGGGATCCCTGTCCTCAGGGATTTGTCTTTGAGTGTGGAAGCAGGGGAGATCTTCGCCTTGCTGGGGCCATCGGGCTGCGGCAAGTCCACCACCCTCAATCTCATCGCCGGTCTGCTGGAACCGGATCCCTTGCCCTATCCGGGGGAAATTTGGCTGGACGGGATCCCCCTCAACCCTCTGCCGCCGGAACGGCGCGGCGTGACTTTGCTGTCCCAACACAGCCGCCTGTTTCCCCACCTGAGCGTGGGGGAGAATGTCGCTTTTGGCCTGAAAATGCGGGGCATTCCCCGGGCAGAGCGGGAGGCTGCCGCCTTGGGCATGTTGGAGCGGGTGCAATTGCCCGGCTTTGCTCAGCGTCGGCCCAGTCAGCTTTCTGGCGGACAAGCGCAGCGGGTGGCCCTGGCGCGGGCTTTGGTGATTCGGCCCAAGGTGCTGCTGTTGGATGAACCTTTATCGGCCCTGGATGCCAACCTGCGCCAAGAGATGCAGGCCCTCATTCTGGAGCTGCAGGCGGAAACAGGGGTGACGACGGTGCTGGTTACCCACGATCAAGCAGAAGCCACAGCCATGGCCCAACGCATCGGCCTGATGTTTGAGGGGCAGCTACACCAGGTGGGATCCCCTGTGGAGTTCTATCAGCAGCCGCGCTCCGAGCGCATTGCCCGCTTTTTTGGCGGGGTCAATTTTTTCGATGCGCAGGCGGAGGGTCACCAGCTTCGCCTCAACAACGGGATCCTCTTGAAAAGCGCCGCGCCACTCCAAGGTCAGGTGCGGCTGACGGTGCGCCCGGAACAGGTGCAGGTGCTTCCCCAGCCGCCCGGCTTGGCCGACAATGTTTTCTCCGCTCAAGTGATGGCGGAACGCTTTGCGGGCACCCAGCGACGGCTGACCTTACAAACCCCTTGGGGCAGTCTGCAGGCTTGGGTGGCTCCCCACCAAGTGTTTGCGCCGGGGCAGACGGTGTGGATCCACTTGCCGACAGAGGCTCTGTGGCCTGTGGAGATTGGCGGGGATCCCTCACCCCCGGCCCTTTTCCCAAAGGAAGAGGGGAGAGTATGACTCTAGTCAATGATACGCTGGACTATACTGGAAATAATGTATAGCATGTTCAGCATGACTGCTTGGTATGGCTAGGTATGTGAAACCGAGAGAG
>NZ_JBSSCS010000062.1:0-9340 GCF_054060015.1 Thermostichus sp. MS-CIW-25 | reverse complement strand
CGTCAGCAAATCCCTGCAAGGTGCGGTCAATCTCTTGACGCAACTCTTGTGGGACTATCAGCTTGCAACGTACAGAGATGGTCTGGCTCATGGGCCTATCGTAGCTCATCCAGGTTCTATCCCAGTACTCTTATATGGAGGCGGGCTTTCCTCCCGGCACCAAGCCTGCGGCTATGGTGCGGGCCTCCAGCCCGAAAATAGGTGAGGTGGGATCCCTGGTCAGCTTGCGTGGGGTTGGCAAGCGCTACCCCAGCCCGTCTGGGGAATTGGTGGCGCTGCGGGATATCAATCTGGAGGTGCAGCGGGGCGAGTTTATCGCCTTGATTGGCCCTTCCGGTTGCGGCAAAACCACGCTGCTGCGTATTTTGGCGGATCTGGAGCAGCCCAGCGAGGGATCCGTGTCCATTGCAGGACGAAGCCCCCGACAGGCCCGGCAGGAGCGGCTCTACGGCTATATTTTCCAGGCCCCGACCCTGCTGGAATGGCGCACGGCTTTGCAGAATGTGATGTTGCCGCTGCAGGTGATGCACCTCTCCAAACGAGAGCGTCAGGAGCGGGCCAAAGCGATGTTGCAGCGGGTGGGGCTGGGGAACTTTTTGCACAGCTACCCCTGGCAACTGTCTGGAGGTATGCAACAGCGGGTTTCGCTGGCGCGGGCCTTGGTCTTTGACCCCGAGCTGCTGTTCATGGACGAGCCCTTTGGGGCCCTAGACGAGATCACCCGCGAGAAAATGAACCTGGAGCTGCTGCGCCTCTGGGAGACTACCCAAAAAACCGTCTTTTTCGTTACCCACTCCATTCAAGAGGCGGTATTTCTCTCCACCAGAGTGGTGGTGATGACCCCCAACCCCGGCCAAATTGCCAAGGTGATCCCGGTAGATCTCCCCCAGCCACGCGGCTTCGAGACCTGGCGCTCCACCCGCTTCTTTGAGCTGACAGGAGCAGTGCTGGAAAGCTTAAGGGAGGTCTTCCGCCAGGACTGACCCCCTGCAAGTCAATTCCAGCAAGGGTAGGATGAGACAGAGCCGGCCTCAAGCCCCCCTTGGGATCACCGACGCGATGAGCAGCACCCGTTATCCGTTTGAGCGTGTTCGCGAGCACTTGCTCTTCCAATCTTTGGAAGATGCCGAGTGGAAGGCATTGACGGCAGCCCTGTTGCCCAGCCGCTTTTCCCCAGGCCAGGTGATCTTCCAGGAAGGGGATCCCAGTAGTGACCTGTACATGATCCTCAGTGGAGTGGTGGAGCTGCGTCGCCAGTACGTGCGACATCCAGGAGATTATTGGCTGGCCACGCTGCACGCCGGGCGCTTGTTTGGGGAACTTTCTCTGCTGACGGGGCGGCGGCGCTCCTTTACGGCAGTGAGCATGACCGAGGTGCAAACCCTACGCCTTTCCACCGAAGGGCTGATCCTGCTGCCTCTGGAAGTCCAGGTGAAACTCTACCGCGCCTGGAGCCAGATCATCAGCGAGCACCTTTACTGGCTGGATAGTATGTTCACGGATCTGCTGGAGCAGCGAGGGGTAGAAAATGTAGCCTCGGCTATGGCTCTGCTGCACCAGCGCTATCCCGCTTGAAAGAGGCTCAATCCCTGCTCCGCATAGGTTTGCAGGTCAACGTCCACGAAGACAACCCCTTGGATCCCAAATTTTGTCTTCAGAATGTTCAGGGGTTGCGATATCATGTGCTAAGCAGCAGCCCCCAAGAGATTTCAAGCAGCGAGGTCAGGAGCAGTGGTTAGGGTAGCCATCAACGGGTTTGGTCGCATTGGTCGCAACTTTTTGCGCTGTTGGCTGGGTCGCTCCCAGTCCAACCTGGACATTGTTGCCATCAACGACACCTCAGATGCTCGCACGGCTGCCCACCTGCTCAAGTACGATTCCATCCTTGGGCCGTTGCAGGGAGCAGACGTTGAGCCTGCAGAAAACGGTTTGGTGGTGAACGGCAAGCACATCCATGCCGTTTCCGACCGCAACCCCAGCAACCTGCCCTGGAAAGAGTGGAAGGTGGATCTTGTTATCGAGGCTACAGGTGTTTTTGTCGACTACCAGGGCGCCTCTAAGCACATAGAAGCGGGAGCCAAAAAGGTGGTGATCACCGCTCCGGCCAAGGGGGGAGACATTCCCACGTTTGTCTACGGTGTTAACCAGCACACCTACGACCCGGTGCGCCACAACATTGTCAGCAATGCCAGTTGCACCACCAACTGCCTCGCCCCGATCATCAAGGTGTTGCTGGACAAGTTCGGCGTCCTTCGCGCCACCATGACCACCACCCACAGCTACACCGGCGACCAGCGGATTTTGGATGGGGGCCATCGTGACCTGCGGCGGGCGCGGGCAGCAGCGTTGAGTATGGTGCCCACCACTACCGGGGCGGCCAAGGCGGTGGCTTTGGTGATCCCGGAGCTGAAGGGCAAGCTGAATGGGGTGGCGGTACGGGTTCCCACGCCCAATGTGTCTCTGGTGGATTTGGTGGTGCAGACGGAGCGGCGCGTGATTGCCGAGGAGGTAAACGCTGCCCTGAAGGAAGCCTCAGAAACTACGATGAAAGGGATCCTCGCCTATTCGGACATCCCGCTGGTCTCGATTGACTATCGCGGCCACGATTGTTCGGCCATTGTGGATGCGGAGATGACCAGTGTGCTGGATGGGGATCTGGTGAAGGTGATGGCTTGGTACGACAACGAGTGGGGCTACTCCCAGCGGGTGGTGGATCTGGCCGAGTACATGGCTGCTCACTGGGTGGAGTAGGCTGCTTCGGTTGGCTTCCCCATCATTCTCCCATCAAGAACTGGGCAAAAACCTGCCAGCGCTTGCCGTCGTGGAGGAGAAGCGTCAAAGCCGACGCCGTGAAGGAACTTTGAAAAAAACGGGTCTTGAACTGCGGCCAAGCGGCGCGAAAGTGGGCGGGGGTTAGATCTCGAAAGGCAACGGTCATGTGGGGCACGAACGGACGGCCCTGAGCGGTTGTCTCTTTCTGGTTGAGAAGGATCCCCATGTGGTGATGGGCTTGAGCTTGTAGCCGCTGCAGTTCTGGGGAGGGCACGACATGGATAAAAATGACGCGCGGTGCGAAGGCCCCAAAGCCGGATAGCTGGATGGAGACGGGGGTCTGACGCCTGGCAAAGTCCTCTAGGGATCCCGTCAAGGCTGGCAGCTCGGAACTGGGCCACTCGAACGGCGGCACCAGGGTGATGTGGGGGGGAGAGCGCAGAGCTGCTCGGCTGGCAAATTGCTCTGCAAACTCTTGCTGGATGGCCGTCACCTGCTCTTGCAGGGCCGGAGGGGGAAGCAGAGCAAGAAACAGTCGCTGCTTGGGGTTATCCACCAGCATCGGTAAGAACCTAGAGAACAGGGGATAATGCAACTGTAGCCAAGCCCAAACATCTTGTTATGTCGCGTCCTGTCGCTTCTTCCCCTATCCTGGATCCCTCCTCGGCAACCGGATCCCCAGGCCAAGCGCCTCAGCCGGCTCCCATTCCGCCCTACCAGTGGCATTTGTTCCTGTGTGCGGATCAAACTAAGCCCAAATGTTGTGAGAAAGCTGTGGGATTGGAAGCCTGGGACTATTTAAAATCGCGGATCAAAGAATTGGATCTGGAAATCGGGAGCGCCGGATCCCTGCGGGTGCACCGCACCAAAGCCAACTGCCTGCGGGCGTGCGACTATGCTGTTCCCGGCCCTGTGCTGCTGGTCTATCCCGGTGGGTTTTGGTACCACTCGGTCACGCCGGAGGTGGTGGAGGAGATTCTTCAAAAGCACATCTTGGGAGGGATCCCTGTTGTTGAGTATCTGGTAGCCCAAGATACCCTCAGCGCCCCTGATCCAAAAGGGCATGGATAGCCTGCACGCACTCTGCCGTCACCTGCTGCAAATCGGCCTTATCGCTGGAAGCAGGGGGGGGAATCACGTCGCCAATGCGCACCGTGATGGGGCAGAACAAACGCGGCCACCGGGATCCCTTGGGCAGCACTTTCTCGGTACCCCAGAGGGCCACAGGCAACAGAGGGGTTTGCGTTCGCGCTGCAACCAGAGCCGCTCCCAAGTGGGGGTGAGGAATGCGGCCATCGGGGGTACGAGTGCCATTCAAAAAGATCCCCACCGCCCATCCCCGCGCCAAGGCTGCTTCTGTGGCTCGCAAGGCAGCGCGGTCGGAGCCGCCTCTTTTGACCGGATAGGCCCCGTAGAGCTGAATCGCTTGCTTCAACCCCGGCACCCGAAACAGCTCTTCCTTGGCCATGAAGGCCACCGGGCGGCGCACCGCATTGGCCACCAGCGGCGGATCCAAATGGCTGGCGTGGTTGCTGACGACGATGAGGGATCCCTGGCGAGGCACGTTTTCCTGCCCATAGGTGCGCCCAAAATACAGTCCCCGAAACAAGGGGTTGACCACCAGCCACTTGAGCAGCCAGTAGGCCAACCAATCCCGGCGGCGATAACCCATCTGTGAGTCCAACGATCCCTGCCACTCCGGCAGCAGTTCCCTCTCTGAGTGTAGTGGAGGGTGGGTGCTGAAGGGGATCCCTGGGCTTCAGCTCTCCAAATCGGGATCCTCACCCAAAGCCCGCAATCTTGCCGCCAGACGCTCCGCCCGTTGATGTTCTCGCTCTGCCCTTTGGCGTTCTTGCTCGGCCCGTTCCCGCTCCAACTCAGCCCGTTCATCGCCGGTCAGCAGCAACTGCCCTTGGGCATCACACCAGCGCAGCCAGCGAGCTTGTTTCCCCTCAAAAACGCCTTCCCACACCGTCAGGCCCAGCCCCACCTGTTCTAGCCAGGTCTCGGTCATTTCCGCGTAGTGGCGGCCCCGCAGTTCGAAAATGCGCAACTCCTCTGGCCCCAGCTCATGATTGGGATCGAAGACCGCGTAGTAGCTAACTCGCATCTGCTCATAACGGCTCAGCTTGCCTTCCAGCTCGTCGCCTTCGCGGTTGGAGACGATCTCGATCACCACATCCGGCGGCTTGTCAAATTGCCAGAGCAGGTAGCAACGGTTTTGCTTCTCCCACCATTGCTCCGGCACCGTGACGTCCAGGCTGAGAAAAACATCCGGCACAATCGGGGGCCGACCGATGGCGGTGTAGATGCCTACATTTGCCGCTGCTAAAAAGGTTTTGCCGCGCAAAGCGCTGTAGAGAGCCCCTGTCAAGAGGCGCTGCTGCTTTTCGGAGGCGAAATTATCCACCGGGGTATCGTCCTCCGTCACAAGGTCGGCAACGTCGGGAACCAGCAGTTCAGTATCCATGGGCAGATGGGGGTGGGGATGCCAGTGATCTTAGCCGCTCACCTCAGGGATCCTCTGCTCCCTGAGAAACAGAGAAAACAGAGTCCTCGAGCAAGCCCAGGTACAATCGAGAAAGCTTTACTTAACGATGATTTCTTTTTCTTCGCTGCTCGATGCAGATCGACATCCGTCCTGCGGAAAACTCGGACAGTGCGGCTCTGCTCCACATTTTGCAAGTGGTCTTTGCGGAGTATCCAGGCTGTGTATTGGACATCGAAGAGGTGCCGGAGTTGCTTCAGCCTGCCACAGCTTTCGCGGAGATGGGGGGATCCCTTTGGGTGGCGCAGCATCAGGATCAAGTGGTCGGCTGTGTCGGCCTTGTGCCCGATGGGATCCCTGGGCGCATGGAGCTGAAAAAACTCTACACTCTGCCCGCAGTGCGCGGTCGGGGTTTGGGTCGGCGTTTGATTGAACAGGCCGAATTTGCGGCTCGGCAGCAGCAGGCGGACTCTCTGCATCTGTGGACAGATACTCGCTTCACGACGGCTCATCGGGTTTATGAGCGGCTCGGCTATGTGCGTCTGCCGGAAATTCGTGAATTGCACGATCGCAGCAACTCTGTGGAGTATCACTACGAAAAGCGTCTCCGTTGAGGGTCGGGCTGTTGAACTGTGATGCGTTGGTGATTGGCTGTGGAGTGGTGGGCTGTGCCATTGCCTACGAATTGGCCACAGCTGGGCTGTCGGTCATTGGAGTGGATGCCGGGGAGCCGGCCTCAGGCGCCGCGGGCGCGTCGCTGGGGGTGTTGATGGGGATCTGCAGCCGCCAGCCTAGCGGGGAGGTGGTGCAGTTGCGTCTAAAAAGCCTGGAGCTGTTCGATCCCCTAATCGCGCGGCTGGAGGAAGACCTGGGCCGGAGTTTGCCCGTCAATCGGCGCGGCATTCTCAAACTCCTCAGGGAGGAGGAAGTGGAAGCTTGGCAAGAGACCCTGGCGGCCCGCCGACAAGCAGGTTACCGCCTAGATCTGCTCAGCCCTGCCGAAGTGGGATCCCTGCAGCCCGGCCTGCGCAGCGACCTGGCGGCGGCCATCTACTCTCCCCAGGATCGACAAGTCCAACCCAAGCTCCTAACCCAGGCTCTCTTGGAAGCAGCCCAACGCAAGGGATCCCGCTTTTTCTTCCACCAGCCTGTCCAGAAGATTCAGCGCAGCTCGGATCCCCCCTTTCGCCTGCAAACGGTTTACACACCCGCTCTCACCCTCTCGGCAGGGCACGTCATCCTGGCGGCAGGTCTGGGCAGCTCTCCTCTGGCCAAAGAGCTGGGGCTGCAGGTGCCGCTGCAAGCGGTCAAAGGTCAGGCCCTGCGGGTCAAAGCCCCCGGGATCCCCCTGGGGCCCGTGGTCACCGACGCGGATCTGCATCTGGTTCCCCTGGGGGATGGATCCCTGTGGGTGGGGGCAACAGTGGAATTTCAGGCCCCTCATCCCGAGCCGACGCTGCTGGCGCTACAAGATCTGCTGGCCCGCACCATCCGACTCTGCCCGGCTTTGGCCGCAGCAACTTTGTTGGATCATTGGGCCGGCCATCGGCCTCGACCAGTGGGACAGCGCGCCCCCATCCTGGGTTGGGCTCCTGGCTACGCCAATCTGCTCATTGCCACCGGCCATTATCGCAATGGAGTGTTGCTGGCCCCGATCAGCGCCGCCATCCTGCGGGACTTGGTACTGAAAGGGGAAACAGCCCTCTGTGATCTAGGGCCCTTTGCCCCCAGACAGGGCTGAGCCCGTATCCATCTTCCGGCTCTCGGCCCGCCGATGGACAGGACATATGTCAGAATGAAAGGCTGCCTGGTTAGGATCGGATCGTCCGTCGAGTAGCCCAAAGGAGAAGAGAGCCTTGCCGAAGTTCGCCCTAAAAGCCCTCTGGTTGGAAAACGATTTGGCTATTGCCGTCGATCAGGTGGTGGCCAAAAACCGCAGCCCCCTCACCCACTACTTTTTCTGGCCGCGGGATGACGCCTGGGAGCAGCTTAAAGCTGAGCTGGAAAGCAAAACTTGGATCAGCGAAGTGGATCGCATCGAGCTGCTTAACCGAGCCACCGAACTCATCAACTACTGGCAAAACGGCGGGCGCAACCGCCCCATCAGCGAAGCCCAGGCCCAGTTTCCCGACATCCTGATCGGCGGCAACTCCTAGCCCTCTCCCCCCTGTCAGCCAAAACGTGACTCCGGATCTGCCCATCTTGCTCAGGCTCCCGTCTTTGAGCTAGATTGGCACTCGGGAGTTTAGAGTGCTAACTCCCTGCTGGCCGAGCCGGAGGATTCCTGGGAACCCCACTCCGCCTGGCAGTACCCAAAGTAGGAGCCCAGTCAGACTTACGAGGATCGCGGATTCTATGGCAAAGCGGATTCTGTTTAGAGAAGAGGCCCGCAAGGCATTGGAGCAGGGCATCAACCAACTGGCGGATGCAATCAAGGTTACGATTGGCCCCAAAGGACGCAACGTGGTCTTGGAGAAGAAGTTTGGTGCCCCCCAAATCGTCAACGACGGGGTCACGATTGCCAAAGAAATTGAGTTGGCCGATCCTTTGGAGAACACAGGCGCCCAGTTGATGCGGGAAGTGGCCTCTAAGACCAACGATGTGGCCGGAGATGGTACCACCACAGCCACCATCCTGGCCCAAAGCATGGTGCGGGAAGGGCTCAAAAACATCTCGGCGGGCGCCAACCCTGTGGCTCTGCGGCGCGGCATTGAAAAGACCACTGCCTACTTGGTGGAGCAAATTGCGGCTCACGCCAAGGCTGTGGAAGGCCGTAAGACCATCGCCGAAGTAGCCACCATCTCTGCCGGCAACGACAGCGAAGTGGGAGAGATGATCGCCAAGGCCATGGATGCTGTAGGGCGAGATGGGGTGATCACGGTCGAAGAATCCAAGTCGCTGGAAACCGAGTTGGACGTGGTGGAGGGCATGCAGTTCGACCGCGGCTACATTTCCCCCTATTTCGTCACCGACTCGGAGCGGATGGTGGCCGAGTATGAGAATGCTTATCTGCTGATTACCAGCAACAAGATCTCCAGCCTGCAAGATCTGGTGCCCATCCTGGAGCGGGTGGCCCGCGAGGGTCGGCCTCTTCTGGTCATTGCGGAGGATGTGGAGGGAGAGGCTCTGGCCACGTTGGTGGTGAACCGCCTGCGGGGGGTGCTCAATGCGGTGGCGGTCAAGGCTCCGGCTTTTGGGGATCGGCGCAAAGCCATGCTGGAAGATATCGCCATTCTCACCGGCGGGCAGCTCATCTCTGAGGATGTGGGCATCAAGCTGGATAAGGTCACCCTGGACATGATGGGGGTGGCCCGCAAGATCACCGTCACCAAAGACAAGACCACCATCGTGACCGATGGCAGCACCAAAGCGGCGGTGGAAAAGCGGGTGGCTCAAATTCGCAAGCAACTGGAAACCACCGATTCCGAGTACGACCGCGAGAAACTGCAAGAACGCATCGCCAAGTTAGCCGGGGGAGTGGCGGTGATCAAAGTGGGGGCTGCCACTGAAACAGAACTCAAAGATCGCAAGCTGCGCATTGAGGATGCCCTGAATGCCACCCGAGCTGCGGTGGAAGAAGGGATCGTCCCTGGCGGCGGGGCGACGCTATTGCACCTCTCCAAAGGGATCCCGGCTTTCAAGGCCAAGTTGAATGCCGAAGAACAGGTGGGGGCAGAAATTGTTTACCGAGCCTTGCAGGCCCCTCTCTTTCAGATTGCCCACAATGCCGGTCTGGAAGGGTCAGTGGTGGTGGAAAAGGTTTTGGAGAAGGAGATGCCCTTTGGCTTCGATGCCCTGAGCGGAACCTATGTGGATATGTTTGCCCAGGGGATCGTCGATCCGGCCAAAGTGGTGCGCTCAGCGCTGCAAAACGCGGCTTCCATAGCCGGAATGTACCTCACAACCGAAGCGATTGTGGTGGAAAAGCCTGAGCCCAAGCCGGCGGCTGGCTCTGCACCTAAGGGGATGATGTAGTCTTGCGAAAGTAAACTACCCGACACCCGCGCTATGCGCAGGGTGCGGGCTTTATCCCAATCCCTAGCGGCCCCAGAGGACAGCTAAGTTTCGGAATTTCAGGCG
>NZ_JBSSCS010000061.1:0-9532 GCF_054060015.1 Thermostichus sp. MS-CIW-25 | reverse complement strand
TCAGGACTTGGGTCATGGTTCTATCGTAACTTCCGCATTCCTCCCGACACTGACCCTACGGGTACAGTGCGGGGCTCCTGCGATTTCTAGCTGACAAACCGGTAGAAGTAGCGCTGCGCTGGCCTCAAGCCGGTGACGACGGCACGAGCAATGTAGTCGCCTGGCTCAGTGCGGTAGTTGCGGCCCGCCACACGGCGAGCAGTAAGCGAAACTTGTTGCGAAATGGGGTTGAACTCGGAATTCTCAGCCACCTGCAACGTCACCGCAACCGTATCTGTCGCGCTGGCCGGGATCACCCGCGTGGAAAGCACCGCCCCTTCCGAGGTGGGATCCCCGGCAAATACCCCTTGGGGAAATCCAGGCTCTCCCAGGGGGGGAATGGAGGAACTGGAGGTGCCTCCACAGGCAGCCAGGGCAGCTGCCCCACCTCCAAACATCAGCAACTGCAGGAAAAAGCGACGGGAACGCAGGGAACTCATGAGACCCACCTCAGGGACGCAGGCAAATGTAAAGGGATCCGCAACAAAGGCCAATCGCCTTTTTAGTCAAGCACTTTTGCCCCCAAGCTGAGGTTGTGGGCAGGTGAAGGCTGGGTTAGGGTTGGTTTAACGGCTCTGACCCCTGCGCCCAGGTTCCCCACGGCCTTTTCACAGAGCTTGCTGAGAAGGCTAAAATTTCATTACAGTTTTTCCTGCTTTTGCCCCATTTTTGCGGTTTTGCGTTCCTTAGACTTCTTGTTGACCCTGCCGAAGGAGGGATCGTTGTGGCTACAGAGACCCTGGTCAAGCCTTCTGTAACCCCAAAGCACATGCCCATGTACCGGGTGTTGCTGCACAACGACGATGTCAACACCATGGAGTACGTGGTGCAGGTGCTGGTCAAGGTGATCCCGGCGATGATGCCGCCGCAAGCCACTGAGATCATGCTGGAAGCCCACCACAACGGCGTTGCTGTGGTGATCGTGGTGCCGCGGGAGCACGCGGAGTTTTACTGTGAGCAGTTGCGTCAGCACGGCCTCACCAGCTCCATTGAGCCGGAACGCTAGGCGGGGCGGGTTGGATGGGCCTGCCGATCTCCAAGCTGAGGGCTTATCCATTTCTGCTGCGCCTGCTGCTTTTCTTGGCGATCCCGCTCTTGACCTGGCTGCCGTTGCTCGGGCTGGGGAGTTGGCTTCTTCCTGAACGACGGGAGTACCTGTGGCTGCTCCTGTATGCCCTGCTGCTAGCCTGGCTGGGGCTGTGGGGATCTGGATTTGCTGCCTATGGGCTAGATAGCAGTTGGGCCTGTCGGGGCGGGATCCTCTGGGGCCTGGGGATCGGGGTCGGGGGGCTTTTCTTGCTTTTGGG
Organism: Thermostichus sp. MS-CIW-25; assembly: GCF_054060015.1. Taxonomy (NCBI): domain Bacteria; kingdom Bacillati; phylum Cyanobacteriota; class Cyanophyceae; order Thermostichales; family Thermostichaceae; genus Thermostichus; species Thermostichus sp. MS-CIW-25. Next base: position 8,186 of record NZ_JBSSCS010000061.1, on the reverse strand, counting down.
CCTGGAGGGATCCCTGGGTTGGCTGAGTTGGAGGCCAGTGGACAGGGGATCCCTGCTGGTCTATGGGTTGCTGGGGTTGCTTTTGGGCTTGGGGGTGGCGCTGGCGGAGGAGCTGTTTTTTCGCGGCTGGCTGCTGCAGGAGATGCTGCTGGACTACGGTTGCAGCACTGCGGTGTGGGGATCCAGCTTCCTGTTTGCTATGGCCCATTTCCTGAAGCCTTTGCCTGAGATTCTCGCCACCTGGCCGCAATTTCCCGGACTGTGGCTGATGGGGCTGCTGCTGGTGCAGGCGAGGGTCTGGAACCAAAACAAGCTGGGCTTAAGCCTGGGGCTGCACGCGGGTTGGGTATGGGGCATGGCCTGGGTCAACAACTTGGCCTGGATTGAGTACACCGGCAGGGTGCCAGCGTGGCTAACGGGGATTGGTGGCAACCCCTTGGCGGGCCTGATGGGCTTGCTTTTTCTAGGAGGGACTTTCGCATTTCTCAACGGCCTGGCTCAAGCTGGCTGGCTACCGGCAGACCTGGAAAAGCGTTGATTGAGCTGATCGATAAAGAATAACCTACTCTCCCCAAGGCCCTTCCTCGTAGTAGGCGGTCACCTGCTCCTTGGGCGGCTGGGTAAGCAAGCTTACGCCAATTAACACCCCACTGCCGATCACCACTGCCGGGATTACGGGTAACCAGCCCCCTGTCCAAGCTTTGGGCAACAGACCCGACAGCCAACCTAAAGTCAGGCCACTGGAGACGAGGGCCCCGGCTACAGCCCCGGCGCGGGTAGCCCGCTTCCAGTACAGGCCGGCAATTAAGACAGGGAACAGCATGGCATTTCCCTGAAAGCTCCAGGTGGCGATCTCCACAATCAGCCCCGGCGGGTTAAGGGCAATGGCAAAAGAGGCCAAACCGATCCCCAGCACCACCCAGCGTCCCAATTGTTCTTCTTGGTGGGGGGAAAGCTGGCGTCTAAAGAGGGTCACTACCAGATCCCGCGTTACCAACGAGCTGGCCGTAAGGAGCTGTGAGTCTGCCGTGGACATGAGGGCGGCCAGAGCTGCTGTAATCACCACCGCTGCCACACCGCCGGGCAGAGTTTGCAACATCAGGGGCATGATCTGGTCCGCTTTCTCCAGGCTGGGAAAAGCCAGGCGGCCCCAAACCCCAAGAAGAGCTGCCGGGAAAAAGACCAGCAGAATCAGCAGCGGCCAGACTACCATCAGGGTCTTGAAGGGATGAGCACTCCTGGCCATGTAAAAGCGCTGGAAAAATTGTGGGAAAAGGGGAGTGGCCATGAAAAACAGCAGTTGATTGCCGAGTAACCCTTGCCAGCTCCAGCGTCCTTGGGGGCCGGGCAAGCTCAGCCAGGGATCCAACTGCCCGGCAGCTTCCTGGCCCACCCCCAAGGCTAGGGCAACAAAGGCCACCCCCATCCCCAAAATCAGGATGATCCCCTGCACCACGTCCGTCCAGACCACCGCCTGGGATCCGCCAAAGAGCACATACCCCAAGATCACCAGCGCCACCACCACCGCCAAGGGCCAGTAGGGGATCCCCTCCCCCAACACCGCCGCCAGGGTGCGGGCTCCGCCAATGATCTGGATGCTGATGTAGGGGGCGGTAAACGTCAGGGCGCTAAGGCAGTAGAGTAGAGCCAAAAGAGGGCTGTTGAAGCGGTGGCCGAAAAACTCGGAAGGGGTGATGAAGCCAAAGTGTTGGGCTGCTAGCCATACCCGGTAGCCCACCCACAAAAACAGCCCCGAAATGAAGGCGGTGGTCACTCCCACCCCCAGGAAGATCCCTATGCCGTGGGTATAGGCATCTGCCGGCACCCCAATGAAGGTAAAGGCGCTGAGCAAGGTGGCCAGCGTCGTCAAAGTTAGAGCCAGGGATCCCAGACCCCGCCCCGCCAAAAAGTAGCTAACCGGATCCCGACCGCTGTGGCGATAGCTCCAGAAGCCGATGGCTGCCAGCAGCAGCAAGTACACCCCCACCACACCCAAACTTAAAATGCTGTCAGTCATCTCCAGGCCAGCAAACGCGCACAATGTAGAAGTTAAGAGGTACCAACAGCAGGACAGCCAATCCCGCCAGCCAATACCAGGCCGGGATCCCCAAAAACTGGGGCTGGGCCGAGCGGGATCCCACCCAGGTCAACAGCCACAGCAGGGGATAGGCCCCCCACACCCAAGCTTGGCGCATCCGCCCAAACCGCAGCTGCCTTGATCCTTGAAGGTTACCGGCGGGATCCAACCCTGACATCTACCCATCTCCTGCTTTTTTGCCAAGCGTTCCTTTTGCCAATCATTTAAGTAAGATACGGCCACTACTGCGCAGAGCTAAATTGTCTTTTCCCCTTTCCCCTTCAGATCCTGTTGGCAAGAGGGAGCCTTCCCGTGGGCCAGGCCATGAAGAACGGGAGCGGCCCTACTGGCTAGCTTGGGCCCGCATCAAAGGGATTGGCCCCCACCGGCTCAAGCGGCTGGCGGAGTTTTTTGGATCCCTGGAGCGGGCTTGGCAAGCGGATGCCCCGGCCCTGCGGCAGGTGGAAGGCATTGGCCCCACCCTGGCCCAGGCTATTGTCTCTGCCCGTCCTGGCCTTGATCCCGAGCAGATCCTGGAGGAAACCCTCAAAGCGGGGATCCCCTTTCTCACGCCTGCAGATCCGGACTATCCGCCGCTGCTGTGGGAGGTGCCAGATCCCCCGCCCATTCTCTATGTCCTAGGAGAATGTCCCAATTGGCAACAGCCGGCTATTGCCATCGTCGGCACCCGCGCCCCTACGGCCTACGGTCGACAGTGGACCCAGAAAGTCAGCGCTGCCCTGGCGGAAGCTGGCTGTGTGGTGGTCTCGGGGCTGGCAACGGGGATCGACGGCATTGCCCACCAGGCCTGTCTGGATGCCGGCGGCAAGACGGTGGCCGTGGTGGGAACGGGGGTGGACAAAGTTTACCCAGCTCACCATCAAGCTCTCTACCGGCGCATCCTGGCCCAAGGGGCCATCCTCAGCGAATATCCCCCCGGCACGCCACCGGCCAAGGAGCATTTTCCCCAGCGCAACCGCATCATTGCCGGCCTCTGCCGCGCCACTTTGGTGATGGAGGCTCCGGAAACCTCGGGAGCGCTAATTACTGCTCACCTGGCCAACCACTACGGTCGGGAAGTGTATGCCCTGCCGGGGAACATCGACACGGCGGCGGCCCGTGGCTGCCTGCAGCTCATCCGCAGTGGCGCGGGCATGATCCTGGGGATCGAGGAGCTGTTGAAAGACTTGGGCCTCCTCCAGGGATCCCCTGTGCTAAAGCAGCCCTCATCCACTGGCCCCAGCGATCCCCAACAGCAACTGCTCTGGCAGCTGCTAGGGGAGGGCATCCTCAGCCTCGATGCCCTGGCCCAGGCTAGCCAGATGGATATTGCCACCCTTTCCAGTACCCTGCTGCTTATGGAATTGGAAGGCTGGCTGGTACAACTGCCGGGGATGCGCTACCAGCGGGCTCGCTGAGGCTGGATCCCTGCACTGCTTCTCCGATAGGAGCACGGCAAGCGGGATCCTCGTGGCGGGGGTTGTTCACATAGGTGCTGACCGGATAAGCCGCCATGGCTTCTGCTGGGTAGGGGCGGAGCAAGGGCAACAGCAGCTTGGGATCCTGCACCTGGGGATCCAGCCAGAGGTCGTAGTCGTTTTCCGTCAAAATCACGGGCATCCGCCCGTGAAAAAGCTGCATCAGACGGTTGGCGGCAGTGTTGAGGATGGCACAGGTTTCCACCTGATACATTCACGCTGAACTCTCCTGAACATGGTTCAGGAAAGAAGCGATCGCATCCTGCCTATCTCTGTTCGCGTCAGCGGGACGGAGTCCAAACAGGAAGGCGGTATCCCGCAAAGCCCTGAGGAATACCCCCCGAGCGCTTTCCCCCTTCACTTCCCGGCAACCGTTGCGGTGGACTCAAGGATCAGGGGGAAACTTGGTCTACTATATCCCTCTCAATGACTTTTGCCAAACCGCCTAAAGCTCAGTAAATTCAGCAAAGTTCAGGGTTTTGGGGGTTAGAGGCATGCTCCACCCCCTCTGGACTGCGCCAGCGTTCCCAAATGCCGGCAAAGGCAAATACCGGTCGATCCAGCAGGTGAAACCAGTAGGGTTGTCTGCCCTTCTTGGCCGTACCTGAGTCGGCCCACTCGTAGAAACCATCGGCCGGGATCAAGCAGCGACGACGGCGGAAAGCTTCGCGGAAAGAAGGCTTCTCAGCTACTGTCTCAGCTCGGGCATTGATCCAGCCGGCCTGAGGAGCTCGGCTCCAGCTGGGGATCAAGCCCCAGCGAAAATGGGTTGCCTCGCGCTGAAGGGATCCCGCCACCACCGCCAGCACCGGCTGAGAAGGAGCGATGTTATACCGGGGGACAGCTGCCCTTTCTTGGGCTGCCGCCGGCAAGCCAAAATGCTGCCTCAGCACTTCTGGGGCCACTCCCAGGCTAAACCGTCCACACATGTTTGTCCCCCAGTCGCTCACCCCAAATGGCCTGCCGACAGGATCCCCTAAACCTTGGTGGAAATGCCCAGCAGTTGCAAGATCCCGCGCAGGGGAATCTCCACCCACTCGGGGCGGTGGTTCAACTCATAGCCCAGCTCGTAAATGGCTTTTTCCAGCAGATAGGCGTCCAACAACACCTCTATCTCTTGCAGGCTGCGGGGCAAAAAAGCCGCTTGGGAAGCCACCTGCAGATATTCGGCCAAAAAGCCCGCGCAGACCCAGCGGTGCCAAAACTGGGCCCACCGCATCATGTCGGGGCAGTGGTCGGCGCAGACCAAGCCGCTCTCCAGTTGCTGGCGCAAAGCTGTGTGGACAGCATAGTGGAAGGATCGCAGCATCCCCGCCACATCCCGTAAGGGGCAACGCTTGAGACGCCGTTCGCCCAAAGAGCGGGCCGGCTCCCCTTCAAAGTCGATGATGACAAAGTCTTTGCCGGTAAACAGCACCTGGCCCAGGTGATAATCCCCGTGGCAGCGGGTACGCAGGGCGGTGATCTTCCGCTCCAGGATCAGGCGGAAGCGGCTCATGATTTCCCCTTCTTGGTCGCAAACAGCCCGAGCCAGGTTGGCCTCTGCCTCCGGCAGCTTGGGGATCTGCTTATAAGGACTCCGTCCCGCTGACGCGAACAGCAGCGGAAACACCTGCCCCACCAAGTTGCGCATCGATTGATAGATGGAGCGCTGGTAAAGGCTGGAGAAAGGCTCTGGGGCAAAGTCTTTGTTCTCCGTATCGGCAGCCAGGGCGATGTGCAGCTCGGCGGTGCGCTTGGCCAGGATCCGCACCGATTCCAGGTAGCTGCCGATGGTGGCATAGGCCAGCTCCGGCAAGGGCTGTTGGGAAAGCTCCAAGAAGGATCCCTGCGGCACGGGCACGGGATCCACCTCTTGGTAGTGAACCAGCACCGCCTCAAAAAATTGCCCCAGGCTGTCCAGGGTGTAGTGCCAGGCATCTCCCTCGTTGGGGATGTACTCCTGCAAAATGGCCAGGGTAATGGGCTGATCGGCGGGATCAAACCCACGGGCCCCGCGACGACGGCGATACTCCAGGGATCCCAGCAGCCGCGGCACGCGCACCTGGGGATGGTGCTCCAGCAGGTAGCGGCCTATCTCCAGCTCTGGGTTTACCCCCTCGGCCACCCGGTGGTAGAGCTTGAGGAGGTAGTGGTTGCCATAGACAACGGAGGTGTAGCTCTGCTCCGCCTTGAGGAGGCGGGGTTCCAGGTCATGCTCAAGGGCAGCAAAGCTAGTGGCCCAGAGCTCTCCCTGACGGTGACGCAGGCGGCCCTGCTGGGCAATTAGCTGCAGCAGCCGCAGCAAGAAGCTTTTGTCAGCCAGAGCGTTGAAAATTACTCCCGCCGGCCCTCCGGCCACTTGCACAGGGAGGATGACCGCCTGGGGCATCTCTAGGCGCAGGTGTACGGCTGCTTCTTGGGTGGCATAGCCCACAGGGAGAGAGTAGAGCTGCGTATCGCCCTCGATAAACTCGGCCTGGAGAAGCAAGATCTGGCTGCCCAGCAAGGACTCCTCTTCTCGGCGGCAGGGGATAGCCTGCAGGATATGGATCGCCTGGAGCTGGCGGTTTTGGGAGCCAAACCAACGACAGCGGTAGAGGTAGTCCGCCAAGACTGCCTCCAGCTGCTTTTGGCTTTCCCCTTGCAAGAGACTGTCCCAACTACCACTTTGAACAACCAGAGGACTACCACTTTGAACAACCAGAGGGACCAGGCGTTCCTGCTCCTCCGCTTTGCTGGGGCTGAGGTGGATGGTCTCCGTTTTGGGCTCAAGGGAAAACCAGTAAAAGGAATGGGGGCCTAGCGTTAGGAAATAGGGCAGTCGCCCAATAGGGGGAAACTCGGTGTGGCCAAAGATCTCCACCGGGATCAATCCTTCCCACGGCGATAGATCCAGCCCCACCCACTGGGCGTAGCGGGAGAGATTGGCCACCACCAAGATGCGCTCATCGCCAAAGGCCCGCATAAAGGCAAGCACCTTGCGATTTTCCGGGTGGAGCAGCTCAAAGGAGCCGCGGCCAAAAGCTTGGAATCGCTTGCGCACGGCGATGAGCCGCTTCATGGTCCACCACAGGGAATGGGGGTTGTTTCGCTGCGCCTCCACATTGACAGCTTCGTAGTGGTACTCGGCGTCGATGACGATGGGCAGGTAGAGCTTCTGAGGGTTGGCCCGCGAAAAGCCGGCGTTGCGGTCGGCGCTCCACTGCATGGGGGTGCGCACGCTATTGCGATCCCCCAGGTAGATGTTGTCCCCCATGCCGATCTCGTCCCCGTAGTAGATGACCGGCGTGCCGGGCAGGGAAAACAGCAGGCTGTTCATCAGCTCGATGCGGCGGCGGCTGTTGCCCAGCAGGGGGGCCAAGCGCCGACGGATGCCCAGGTTCACCCGCGCATTGGGATCCTTGGCGTACACCTGGTACATGTAGTCCCGCTCTTCGTCGGTGACCATCTCCAAGGTGAGCTCGTCGTGGTTGCGCAGGAAGATGGCCCATTGGCAGGTTTCGGGGATGGGCGGGGTTTGCTGCAGGATGTCAATGATGGGGAAGCGATCCTCCATCTGGATGGCCATGAACAGCCGCGGCATGAGGGGGAAGTGAAAGTCCATGTGGCATTCGTCCCCGTCGCCGAAGTAGGCCACGGCATCTTCCGGCCATTGGTTGGCCTCGGCCAGCAACATGCGGTCGGGATAGTTGCGGTCGATGTGTTGGCGCAGGGCCTTGAGGAAGGCATGGGTTTCCGGCAGGTTCTCGCAGTTGGTGCCTTCCCGCTCGTAGAGATAGGGCACGGCATCCAGCCGTAGGCCATCCACCCCCATGCTCAGCCAGAAGTCCACCACCTCAAAGATGGCTTTCTGCACGGCGGGGTTGTCGTAGTTGAGATCCGGCTGGTGGGAGTAGAAGCGATGCCAATAGTAGGCTTTGGCCACCGGATCCCAGGCCCAGTTGGAAGTTTCAAAGTCTTGAAAGATGATGCGGGCTTCTTTGTACTTTTCGGGGGTATCGCTCCAAACGTAAAAGTCTCGCTCTGGGGTGCCGGGAGCAGCCCGCCGAGCCCGCTGAAACCACGGGTGCTGATCTGAGGTGTGGTTGAGGATCAGCTCGATGATGACGCGGATCCCCCGTTGATGGGCGGCATCCAGAAAGATTTTGAAGTCTTCTAGGGTGCCCAAGGTGGGGTTAACGTTGGTGAAATCGGAGACGTCGTAGCCGTCATCCCGCAGGGGCGAGGGGAAAAAGGGCAGCAGCCAAATGGCCGTGATGCCCAGATCCTGCAGGTAGTCCAGCTTTTCCGTCAGGCCCTGGAAGTCTCCCACGCCGTCGCCATCGCTGTCGGCAAAAGCCCGCACCGGTAGCTCGTAGATGATCGCGTCTTTGTACCAGAGGGGGTTGTGGGTGAGGGGGGAGATGAGGCTGCGCAGGGGGGCTCGGATCATCATGTCGGTCATGTCGGCAACAGAGACAGGATTGGGACACCTTGGCAACCCTAGCCGTTGAATGGGGATCCCCTCAATAGGCTACAGCCTTCTCTTGGGTGCCAGGGATCCCCGGCGTCGGTTCAGCTAGAAATCGCAGGAGCCCCGCACTGTACCCGTAGGGTCAGTGCCGGGAGGAATGCGGAAGTTATGATAGAACCATGACCCAAGTCCTGAC
>NZ_JBSSCS010000060.1:0-9533 GCF_054060015.1 Thermostichus sp. MS-CIW-25 | reverse complement strand
GAGACGGTCAGGACTTGGGTCATGGTTCTATCGTAACTTCCGCATTCCTCCCGACACTGACCCTACGGGTACAGTGCGGGGCTCCTGCGATTTCTGGCTGACCTTCCCTCTGCCTTGCTTGAGCCCGGCACAGCAGGAACGGCAGCCACTACCCTGGGTTACTTCTTGGTAATTCTCGGAGTTTCCCGAAAGGCGACCGCGAAAAACAGAAGGCCCAACGTCAAAAACAGGATAAAGGTGTAGGTGATGGCTTCCATACAAAACCTCCATTTCTAAGGGGGCTTGATTCCAGATTAACTCGGAGCCGCCAGCACCCCATCTCCAAAGTGAAGCAGAGTGCCGACGGCATCGCCGAAAAGGGCTCTAGGCTTCCTGAACCTTGCGAGTGGTGGGATCCCCTACTTTCTGGAAGACGCCGAACTCCACCATTTCCTCGCTCATATTGGGGTCAATACCGGCGAACACATCGCGGAAGAGAGTGCGAGCGCCGTGCCAGATGTGGCCAAAGAAGAACAGCAGGGCAAAGACCGCGTGAGCAAAGGTAAACCAACCGCGGGGGCTGGTGTGGAAGGTGCCGTCCGCCTTGGGGGTTTCTCGGTCGAACTCAAACAACTGACCCAACTGGGCCTGGCGGGCATATTTCTTGACGGTTGCCGGGTCGGTAAACACCTGACCGTCCAGCTTGCCGCCGTAAAACTCCACCGTCACGCCCACCTGCTCAAAGCTATAGCGAGACTCTGCCCGACGGAAGGGAATGTCTGCCCGCACCACCCCATCGGCATCCCGCAGGATAACCGGGAAGGTCTCGAAGAAGTTGGGCATCCGCTGCACCGTCAGCTCCCGCCCTTCGCGGTCACGGAACACCGGGTAGCCCAGCCACTCGATGGCAATGCCATCCCCTTTGTTCATGGGGCCAGCTCGGAACAGACCCCCCTTGGCCGGGCTGTTGCCCACGTAGTCGTAGAAGAGCAAAGATTTGGGCAGGGAGTTGTAGGCCTCGCTGCGGGTCATCCCGGCTTCCATAGCCGCATTTACCCGGCGGTTAATCTCCTGGTTGAAATAGCCAGAATCCCATTGGTAGCGGGTGGGACCAAACAGCTCCACAGGGGTAGTGGCGCTGCCGTACCACATGGTTCCGGCCACCACAAAACCGGCAAAAAACACCGCCGCGATCGAGCTGGAAAGCACCGTCTCGATGTTCCCCATTCGCAGAGCGCGATAGAGGCGCTGGGGTGGGCGTACCGTGATGTGAAATAGACCTGCAATGATGCCCACGATGCCTGCAGCAATGTGGTGGGCCACCACCCCTCCGGCGTTGTAGGGGTTAAAACCGGCTGGCCCCCATTCCGGTGCTACCGGCTGGACGTGTCCCGTCGTCGCATAGGGATCGCTCACCCACATCCCCGGGCCAAACACCCCCGTCAGGTGAAAGGCGCCAAACCCAAAGCAGAGGATCCCGGCCAACAGCAGGTGGATCCCAAATATTTTCGGCAGATCCAAAGCCGGCTCGCCGGTGCGGGGATCCCGGAACAGCTCCAGATCCCAGTACACCCAGTGCCAGCAGGCAGCCAAGAAGAGCAAGCCGGACAAAACGATATGGGCAGTGGCTACCCCTTCAAACGTCCAGAAGCCCGCATTGGCAACGCTCTCGCCGTAGATATTCCAACCGCCCCAGGAGTTGACCACCCCCAGGCGAACCATAAATGGCATGACAAACATGCCCTGACGCCACATCGGATTCAGGACAGGATCCGACGGATCGAAAATGGCCGTTTCATAGAGCGCCATCGACCCGGCCCAACCTGCTACCAGAGCGGTATGCATCAGGTGAACCGCGATCAGGCGACCTGGGTCATTCAGTACAACCGTATGGACCCGATACCACGGTAGTCCCATAAAGCTCGGTCCTCCACGTTCTCCAACACTTACGCGATATCCAGTCAAACAATTAAGCCGACATCTTACCTGGGATCCTGACCCGAGCAGTCTCTTCAGAGTCGGGGGGTACCGCACCCGCTTGAACCCCTGAGCGCACCCAACTAGGATATCGCTCTCAGAATTTCCATCGCGGGCATCAAACAGTATAACGAAACGCTACCGACCTGAGTGGCTTCAGGCAGGATGCCGTCTCACTTTAGGCATCATCATCCCAGATCTCTCGCCGGAGATTAAAAATATGACTTAAAATGTTACAATACTTAGCAACTGTGAGCGCTCTCCTGGCTCAGGCTGAAAGGTGTCGTGGTTTCTGGCAGGGGTATGGCAACGATTCGCTTCGTCAACGAGAACCGAGAGATCTTCGTCGCTGAAGGCGCTAACTTGCGCTTGAAGGCTCTGGAAAACCAGATCGATCTCTACAAAATGATGGCCAAGCTGCTCAACTGCGGCGGCAACGGCCAGTGTGGCACCTGTGTGGTGGAGATTGTTGAGGGATCCGAGAACCTCTCCCCTCGCACCGAGGCGGAAAACCGCAAGCTCAAGCGCAAGCCCGACAGCTACCGCCTTGCTTGCCAGACCAAGGTGTTGGGGGATGTTTCGGTCAAAACCAAGCCCTAACCTTGGCCCGCCCGTTTTCCCTTTGGGCAAGTCGTACTCAAGAGTGGTATGCTGACTGCCAGTTGGGCTTGTGGCATTTGGAGTTATGGAGACGAACTACCTGGGCATCTTGGCCACTCTCTTAGTCGTTCTGGTGCCCGCCATCTTCTTGGTGATTTTGTACGTGCAAACCTCCAGCAGATCTGGTGACTGAGTGGGCAGCTCCTGCCGATTCAAATTGGGCAAGGGGTATTCCTAAAGCCGGTCAAAAAGAGGATCCCCTGTGTACAAGAGGATCCCTTTGCGTTGGACAAACTGAGAGTACTTGGGGGAGCGCCCTCAAGGTGCTAAGTCAAGCTGTGGCTTGGGCTGCCTTGGCTTGGTCGAAGGTTCCCGCAGGTTCATACAAAAACTCAAACAGGTTGCCGTCGGGATCCTTGCCATAGAAAGAGGCAGTGCCATCCCGGTGGCTGTGGATTTCCCCCACCAGGATCCCTTGGGATTTCAGGCGCTGGTGCTCTTGCCGAAGCTCCTCCAGGTTGTCGAAGACAAAGCCAAAGTGGGGCCCTGCTGCGCGATAGCCCGGCCCCAGCAGTGCCAGCCCATCCTCTCCCGCCTTCATGTAGGCCCAGTCGGGATCCTGCCAGACGTTGACCATGCCCAGCTTTTGGTAGAACTCCACCGCCTTGGGGATGTCTTCTACCCGGATGGCGACATGCCCGAGTTGTCTAAGTGCCATGTCATCCTCTGTGCTCAAGTGAGCCAACTGCAACGGTTCTCCTCCAGATCAGCTTGACACACTCCCCACCCCGAAGGGTAGGGATCCCCGCAGCAAGACAGGGCTCTAGACCTAACTTCTTGAGAACTTGAGACAGGGATCCCAATCCAGTCCATAGGCAGGACAGAAGATGGTTTCAACCCATTGGATTGGGGATGAACCAAGACTTATCCTGTTGGCTGCGCGGCCAAGAACCGCTCCAGCTCGCTCAAAGCCTCTGCATCCATCTTGGTTTGCATAGGGCAAAACTTTGGCCCACACATAGAGCAAAACTCTGCCGTTTTGTAGATATCTGCCGGCAAGGTTTCGTCGTGATATTCTCTGGCGCGTTCTGGATCCAAAGACAATTCAAACTGCCGGTTCCAGTCGAAGTTATAGCGGGCCCTCGACATCTCATCATCCCGATCCCTGGCACCGGGGCGATGACGGGCAATATCGGCAGCATGGGCGGCAATTTTATAGGCAATTAAGCCGTTGCGCACGTCCTCTGCATTGGGCAAACCCAGGTGCTCTTTGGGGGTGACATAGCAAAGCATGGCTGCCCCGTACCAGCCAGCCAAGGCCGCCCCAATGGCGGAGCTGATGTGGTCATAGCCTGCCGCAATATCGGTTACCAGAGGTCCCAAAACATAGAAGGGAGCCTCATCGCACTCTTCCATTTGCTTGCGCACGTTGAATTCAATTTGATCCATCGGCACGTGGCCGGGCCCTTCCACCATGACCTGCACATCGTGCTCCCAAGCCATGCGGGTCAACTGGCCCAGGGTTTTCAACTCCGCCAGTTGTGCTTCATCAGAAGCATCGTGCAAGCATCCCGGTCGCAAAGAATCTCCCAAACTGAAAGAAACATCGTATTTCTTGAAAATCTCAATAATATCGCGGAAGTGGGTATAGAGAGGATTTTGTTTGTGGTGGGCCAACATCCAGCGGGCTAGGATCCCACCTCCACGGGAAACAATTCCCGTCAGGCGATGGCGCACCAACGGCAGATATTCGATCAGGATCCCGGCATGGATGGTCATGTAGTCCACCCCCTGCTGGGCCTGTTTTTCGATAACATGCAAGATGTCTTCTGCAGAAAGTTTTTCGACGTTGCCGTGCACACTTTCTAGGGCTTGGTAGATGGGCACCGTACCAACCGGCACCGGAGAAGCTTGGATAATGGCAGTACGGATTTCATCCAAATCGCCGCCTCCGGTGGACAGATCCATAACGGTATCGGCGCCGTATTTGATGGCCAATTTCAGCTTTTCCAGCTCTTCGGCCAAGCCGGAAGAAGTAGGGGAAGCGCCAATGTTGGCATTGACTTTGCACCGGGAAGCGATCCCAATGCACATCGGCTCGAGGTTGGTGTGATGGATGTTGGCAGGGATGATCATGCGACCCCGGGCCACTTCCGAGCGGATCAGTTCCGGCGGCAGGTTTTCCCGCTGGGCCACATACTCCATCTCTTCGGTAATCACGCCCTGACGGGCAAAGTGCATCTGCGTTACATTTGCTTGCCCACGACGACGGGCAACCCATTCGCTGCGCATGTTGTCAACTCCAGTGCTCGCTTTCCTACGCTGGTATGAACCAGATCAGGTTCTGAGGATGTAATCTCAGCCTGGGGATAATCCCCAGACACTCCTAGCGTGGTGTGATCATATCACCGAAATAGAGATGAGGCGGGGAGCTTTATAGTCTTTATTAAAAGAGTTTGAGATAGTACTAACCCTCACCCCTGGCCTCTCTCCCCATGAGATCCTGACCCTCACAGGGATCCCAGCCAGCGCCGCCAGCTCCACCAGGGATCCTTTCCCTTGCTGGCCCTGAACAGTTCGGCCACTTCCTCGCCGGTGGGCTGGGCAATAAAAGTCTTCAAGACGCTGTAGAGGCCGGGCTCTTCCTGCTGCCACAGGCTCCAGGGATCCGGATAGGCGCGAAACAGGGCTCCCTCCACCAATGAGCGCAGGTAGTAGCTGGTCTCGAAGGTGCTCAGAAACCGCTGGCGCAGACGGCGACCGGCCAGACCCACACCCACGGTGGCGGCATCCTGCAATTGGGGGTTGAGCAGCACGACGGGTTTGGGATCCCGTCCTTTGGAAGTCAGCCCAGAGGGATCCCCGCCACTGACCGCTTGGCAAACCCGCTCCACCTGATCCAAGCTGTAAACCGCGGGCATCACCAGCAGGAGGCTCTGTTCTGGGGTAGGTTGAGTCCGGGAAGTCAAGCTCTGTAATTCAATCCCTTCTGGCAGGGATCCCCATTCCCGCTGGGCCAGGGCTGCTCCGCCGGCATCGCTAAATAGCACCAAAGCCGGTGGCTGCACAAGTTCCAAAAAAGGGCGAGCCAAAACCTCCGGCTTCAGGTCGGGGGCGAGGATCTCGATCAGCAGGCGGCGATACCCCGCTTGCATGGCCAAGCGAGTTGCCCGAATGGCTTGTTCGCAGGCTTGGGCCAGATCGACGGGCAGGTCGGGAAATTGAGTCAGTTGCAGTTGCTCCGCCACAGCTCAGATCCAAATCAGATCCAACAAGGTTCAAGAAACGGTTGCCTAGCCTGACGAGTCTTCCCAAGCCTTGTGGGTGAGCAATTCCTCCAGCACCCGCACGCCCCGCAGTTGATTGGAGAGGGGTAGGTGGCCTTTGGGGGCAGACAGATCCCAGATGAACTCGTCAGGGTAGCGAGTCCAGTGGTAGCCCTGCTTCCAGCCGATGAGCGGCCAGAGGCGCTCCCAGTTGCGGTTCACCCCCAGCCACAGTTGCCGCTGCACCGAGTAGCCAAAGCGATCCCCGGAGGCCGCCCGCCACAGGCGATCGATCGTGCGCAGATCCTCGACCGGGATCCGGCTCACCTCGGAAAAATACAGCCAGCCCCGCCGCGCCGCCCCCTCTCCTGCCGCCCGACATAGCAGTTGTAGGCTCAGCCGATCCGCCTCCAGCCAGGCTCCCGCCGATAACAGCTCCTGCAGAGGACGATAGTCGATATTCAGGGCTGAAGTCAGAGGGACGGTCACCATTGCCAAGTTGCAAAAGGTCTCCCTTGATTTTAGTCCCTGCTGTCCGTCCCCTCAGGTTTCAGGCGGGTACTTGGGCGGATCCCCGAAGATGATGCGATAGCCGATGTACGCCACCCCCAACAGCCCCGCCAGGATCCACAGGAAAGTCGAGAAGGGTAGGCGGGAAAAGAAGACAACATAAACCCGGCGGCTGAGCCAAGAAAAAATAAGATAGACTGCCGCCAAAATGCCGATCCCTTGCAAGGTGCGAAAAGCCGGCACCCGCGAGAGAGGCATGCGCTGGCGTGCCACCCAGATGGAGCTAAGAAAAGTCCAGGGAGGCACCAGCAGCAAGAACATATCCGCCTGCTTCACCACCGCCTGCCAGCCGGCGGTGTTGGTGGCATAGGCCAAGTAGCCCGCCCAGAGGACAAGAGTTACCGCTCCCAAGCCGATATTTAAGCTGAGCAAAAAAGGCTCCTCCCATTGGCCTGGGATCCAGTCGCAGAGAACCCAAACCACCCAAGGGGTGGCAAAGAGCAAAAGCGCAATGGCTAAGCCATTGGCGTTGAGCTGGGTAAAAAACGTCTCCAGAGTCATGAACAGCAAAAGGAGCGAACGTCACCCTTGATGGTAATGATTCCTCCTTGAGGAAGCAATTCAATCCGTATACAAATCCACCTATTGTGGGCAATGCCCGCAAGGTTTACAGCCCGCCTGGGCACCCCGGCAAACGTTGCCAAGTAACACCAGCAGGGATAGGAGTAGGAAAAAGAAAAGGGATCCTTGACGCTGGCCAGGGATCCCTTCCTGTAGTCTTTCCTAAAAAGCTCAAGACATTTTCTATGGCGTTGCTGAGGGAATTAACCCAAGCCACTCTCCCCTTTTGCAAGAAGTGAG
Organism: Thermostichus sp. MS-CIW-25; assembly: GCF_054060015.1. Taxonomy (NCBI): domain Bacteria; kingdom Bacillati; phylum Cyanobacteriota; class Cyanophyceae; order Thermostichales; family Thermostichaceae; genus Thermostichus; species Thermostichus sp. MS-CIW-25. The sequence continues at coordinate 2,340 of NZ_JBSSCS010000060.1, read as the reverse complement.
TCTGGCATCGGAATCCCTACTCCTCCGGATCCATCCGCCTCAGTCCATTAACCCAATCTACAGCCCTTGCAGCACCGTATCGGGGCGGGCCGACAGATTCTGGATGCGGGTATCCTGGGCAGGCGGGGTGTCTGCTTGGGTGAACACGCCGATCTGCCGCAAATACCGAGCCAAGGCATCTTGCTCGCTGCCGGGGGTGTCGAAGGTAATGCCAGAGCTGGGGGCCAAGTTGACCCGGTTGGGGTTAGACAGGCGAGGGAAGGGATAGTCATCCCCACCATTGGCCAAGAAGTCCAGGGTCACCAGGCGGAAGGTGCGTCTGGGATCCCCTTGCACTTGGCCGTTGCGCACCACCACATCCCGACCCGTGGGCGTATCCACCCGCAAGGAGAGGACGCGGGATCCCGGTGGCCGCGAGGGATCAAAGCTAAAGGCAAAGCCGCCAATTTGCGGGAAACGGCCTGGCGTGGCTCCTGGCTGGGTTTGCGCCACCCCGTGTTCCACCATCTGCTTCAGTTCCTCAGCGGTAACAGTCAACAGAGAGAGGCCGTTGTTAAAAGCAAGGGCCGTTTCGATGTCCAGCTGAGAGATTTGACCGGACTGCTTGCCGGCCTCAGGGTTAGCCACCGGTGGGATCCGCTGCACCGGCTCACCGCCGCCACCACCAGTGGTAGCCCCAATGGGAGCGCGAATGCCGCCGCCATTTTTCAGGGAGATGACGGTGGAAGGATCGACCGTTCTGGCGTAGGCCAAGTTGGCATCGGCGGTGAGGTTACCCAGGTTGGTTTCCTCGGTGCGCACCTCTGCCCGCAGGCCGTTGAGAAATTGAGTGGTGGAGCCAAAGGTGCGGCCATCCTTGGTGCGGATGATGTTGCCGATCTCATTGGCCACCCGAACCACGTCAGGATTGGGGGTGCCCCTGACAGCTGCTACCCCTTGGTCGTCGGTGGCATAGGCACCGCTCACCGGGTCAATGCGGGCAATAACCCCGTTGGCGTCAAAGCTGACCACCAGGTGGCCCACGTAGCGATAGTTGGAGCCGGTGTTGACCACCGCCACCGGTTGACCACTGGCGGAGGAGCGCAAGATGGGGTAGTCACCCGTGCGGGTATCGGGCAAATCAGTGCGCAGGCGATCGGTGGGCTTGGCGATCACCCGGTGGGATCCGCCGGCAATGATGATGTCCACATTTCGCAATTGGCTGGCCAGGGCTACCTCGTTTTGCAACTGTTGCAGATGGGCTAGGAGGATAATTTTGTTGATGCCCTGAGCGGTGAGTTGATCGACGAAGCCCTGGATCAGGGCAGCACCTACCTGGTCGGTGTCGTCCACCCTGCCTTCTACCCTCACCTCGGGGCCGGGGCTAGAGATGGCCGCCAAACGGGTGGTGGTGGCTCCCACCAAGCCAATTCGCTGCCCTCCTACGGTAATCACTGCTGTCTTGGCAATTCTGCCTCGAATGGAGCTGGCCTCTTGGCCATCGGCGGCAAAGTCAGCGCTGGCCAATTCCCCGGTGCCGCTGAAGCTGAGGTTGGCGCTCAGATAGGGAAAACGAGCCCCAGCGTAGCCGCGGCCAGTGTCGGGCCGGATGAGGTCGCGAATTTGGCGCGTGCCCTGGTCGAACTCGTGGTTGCCGAAAGCAGACGCCTCAAAACCGATGGCGTTGATGATCTCGATATCGGCTTTGCCAGGGGTGAGGTTGTAACGGCCTTGCAGAGACCGATCCGTGCTGGCGTTGTAGAAGGGGCTGGGGATATAGTTGTCCCCACTGGAGAGCACCACCGTGTTGGGAAATTGGGGGCGCAGAGCGTTCACCACCGCCGAGAAGCGCGGCGCATCTTGTACGGCAGCGATCGAGGCTTCCAAGTCGCTGGCGTGTAGGATTTGTAGGGTAAAAGCGGGCGGCTGAGTCGAGAGAGCCACATTGGGATCCGAGGCGATAAACCCAGCCCCTCCGCCGGTTGGGGGAACCGAGCTGCTGCTACCGCAGGCGCTGGCCAGGCTCAGCACCAAACACCACAACCCGACCCACAGGGAGCTGGCCAGAGGGTTCAGCCAATCCGGGAGCCATCTCTTGGCAGGGGCAGACCCTCGAGCACGGCAAGCTGGTTTCATGACAATTCCTTCACTCCATCCACAAGAGAGGACGCATCCGCGTTCACCAAATTTTCGGGCTGGAGGCCCGCACCATAGCCGCAGGCTTGGTGTCGGGAGGAAAGCCCTCCTCCATATAGGTTTGCTGGTCAAAGTCTGGATAAACTACAATAAGCCCATGAGCCAGACTATCTCTGTACGTTGCAAGCTGATAGTCCCACAAGAGTTGCGTCAAGAAATTGACCG
>NZ_JBSSCS010000059.1:0-9852 GCF_054060015.1 Thermostichus sp. MS-CIW-25 | reverse complement strand
TGGGCGCGGCGGTAATACTGGGGCACTGGGACGGACTCCCCTGTATCGGTCACCAAAAAGGAGTCCAGCCCCATGTCGATCCCTATCGTGTTCTCTGATGTTGGCGAATCGGGGGTTAATTCAGGGACAGACGCATCTTGCAGGCTTAATGTCACATACCACCCATCAGCCTTACGGGTGATGGTGGCAGTCTTGATAGCAAACCCGTCAGGCAAAGGACGGTGTTGAATCAGTTTTACTGCTCCGATTTTGGGCAGATGAATGAACTTCCCCTGAAGGCAGTCCTGTTTTACCTGGGGAAAGGTGAAGGAACGATACCGGCCCGCCCCTTTGAATCTCGGCCTTCCTGCCCTCTTGCCGTTACGGTCGCCTTTCAGCCAGCGGTCGAATGCTTTATGCACTCGCTCTATGCAGTTTTGCAGGACTTGCGAATGGATTGCTTGGTATTCGGGGAACCTTGCTTTGGTATTCACCAAGTCCCGTTTTTGGGAGTAGAAATCAGGCCTGTCTCTCAGCTCAGGCAAATGACAGATTAAGGGGCAAGCGTTTATATCACAGCGGTTTTGCTCCCACCAGTTAAACCGCTCTGCCAACCGATAGTTGTACTGCTTGCGCAACAGCTCCAGCCATTGCTCCATCAGAACAACTTGACTGGGGGTAGGCCGCAGACGGTACTGATAGGCAGTCCTCATCTTAAGCGTGCTCAGAAACCGCTACACTGATTATAGCGCCAGCAGAGATTAGCTAGCTCGCCGGGAAGCCCCGCACTCTCTGCAACAGCAGGAGGGTCGGGATGAAAGGCGGATATATATATAATATAATATATTCTGTACTATAATCAACATGGTTGTACAAAACGGCGTTGCCGGAATCTGGTGCAACTACGCGGTTGGGCATCCCGTGTCTGCTCGCAGAGGGTTCTTGCAGTAGCTCCCCGATGAAGCGAGAAGCCCACGCTGTACCTGTAAGGTCAGTGATGGGAGTATGTCACCAGCCATGAAGCATGATTTCGTTTCCAGCGGCAGAGCTGTATCTGATTTGAAGGCACATTTGGTCTTAACCACCAAGTACCGTCGCAAGGTATTTACCGGCGAAATGCTGCAGCGATTACATGGATTCATGTATGACCTCTGCCGAAAGTGGGGCTGTAAACTTATTGAGTTCAACGGCGAGGCAGACCATGTTCATCTGCTGTTCCAGTACTATCCGCAGATAGATCTGTCCAAATTGGTAAACAACATCAAATCCGTCTCTAGTCGCAGGATGAGAAGCGAGTTTGCGGACTACATCAGCAAGATATACCGAAAAAATGTGCCATGGAACGAGTCTTATTTCATCGCTTCATGCGGTGGGGTAACAGTCTCGGTATTGCGCCAGTACATTGAAAACCAAGGTACTCCCGCCTCTCATCCCGACCCAAGCGCTCCGCGCCGCTAGCGCGTTCGCTTCAGCGGGCCGTAGGCCATACGTCCTGCGGACAGAGGGCGGGGCTTCTCGGCGGTTTAGCTAAAAAAGTGTTAGGGACAGAGGGTTTTTGTTGATTGGGTTGCCGTTGGCGTTGTTAGGACGAAGTTCTTTGTAAGGTGCTTTGGGCTGAGGTTAACCACAATGTTGCGACTGTACGGGATCCCAACCTCCGGAAATTGCTACAAAGTGGAATTGCTCCTCAAGCAATTGGGGATCCCCTATGAGACGGTTGAAGTCAACTCCAGGGCCGGAGAAAACCGCCGCCCCGAGTACCTGGCCAAAAACCCCCTGGGCCAGATCCCGGCTTTGGAACTGGAAGATGGAACGGTCTTGGCCGAGTCCGCCGCGATCTTGGTCTACCTGGCAGAAGACACCCCCCTCTACGGCCAAAACAAGTTGGAACGGGCTGAGATTTTGAAGTGGTTGCTTTTTGAACAAACCCGCATTGCCCGCTACATCGCCACCACTCGCTTCTGGGTACGGGCCGGCCAAGCAGAGGCCCATGCTGACCTGATCGCCCAGAACTTGAAATCTGGAACAGAGGCCTTGGAGATCATGGAAGGCCACCTGCAGGGGAAAGCATTTTTTGTGGGCAACCGCTACACCATCGCCGATCTCGCCCTTTTCACCTACACCCATGTGGCGGAGCAGGGCGGGTTTGACCTCAAGCCCTTTCCTCAGATCCGAGCCTGGTGTCAGCGGGTGAAAGCCACCGACCGCTTCTTCCCCCTCCCCGGAGCCTAGAACGCCTTCCGCTAGTTGCTGGCTCCCTCCATGCCCTCTAGCAACTGGCCCAGATACCAAATCTCGACCTCGCTGGCCACATCTCCCTCAGCCAAGAAGGGCGTGCCATCTTGAAAGTTGAGCGGCCCCTTGAAGAGCTGAATGCTGCCATTCCCCAAGCCGGCGATGAACTCCTCCAACTTAGCCCTATCTTCTGGCTCCAGGGCTTCTCCCATGATGAACCCTGCCGAAGACGTGTCCGGGTTGTTGATATCCGACCAGTCGATGGGCGGACGCAAGAATTGGCTCTCGAAGGTGCCCGCACGAGCCGCCTCGATCAATTGCTTGTATCCTGGCCCCCAGTTGTAGTAGGAAACCCCCAGGCAAATTTCGGGCGCAAAGTTACAACCGCTGGCCAGGCCGTAGTGGGTGTAGCGCACTCGCTTTCCGGCCTCAGCAGCCCGTTTGCCTTGCACCGCCGCCTCCGGTGTATCCAACCCTGACATCACCACATCAAAGCCGCCGTTGTAAAAGTCATCGGCAACCTTGCTCGGATCCAAAGTGACCCCTGGAATGTTAAACCAAAAGCCAATCCAGGTCACTCGGAATTGCAACTCCTCGGGACGATCCCGGTAAGTTTCCCAGCAGTATTTGGCCCCCAAGTAAGCAGCAGCAGCGTAACGGCGGGTTTCGTCGTTGATCAGAGGCCCCAACAGGCCAATTTTGCCGGTTTCGGATCCCAGAGCCGCGGCACATCCGGCCACCATGCGCATCGCTTCCATCTGGGGCATGATGTTGGCCAAGTTGGGCAGATCGATGTAATTTTTCCCTTCCTTCCAGGCCATGTCCCCAGAAGCATGGATAACCGCAATCTCGGGATGCTTGCGGGCCGTTTCAATCGCGTCGTCTTTGTGGTCATCAGAAGTAAAGATGATAACCTTGGCCCCTCGGGCGATCATGTCATCCGCCACCTGGGAGGCGCGCACATTGGGCCGATCCGCTGGGTTCACCTTATCCAGGTAATCAAACTCGACACCGGGCAACTTGGCCTTGACGTATTCGCTGCCCTCCACATGCGCCTGGCTCCAGCCGCCATCCTGCATCGGCCCCACCAGCACCATGCCCACTTTGAAGGTCTCCTGCGCCGTTGTGGGGGTGGATCCCAGTAGAGCGGCGACTGCCAGGCCAATAGCCCAGCCTCTCGAGGGAGAAAAAGCGCGGGTAAGATTCCAGTTCACAGGCAGCTCCAACAGAACAGGGATCCAAAGCCGGAAGACTACATCCATCATCGGGATCCCGCTGCAGATCGCTGTATCTGAGAATACAAAAAGGCGCTTGGCAAACGACGTGGAAGCCAGCAGGGGCTCAGGGAGAAATTTATCGTTCCTTCAGTTCCCGCTGAATCTCCCGCTGGGTTTGCCGCTCTTTGATGGCTTGTCGCTTGTCGTGGAGCTTTTTGCCACGGGCTACGCCCAGATGGGCTTTGATCCAGCCGCGGTTGAGCACCAGCTTGAGGGGAACCACGGTCAGGCCCTTTTGTTCCACCAAGCCCCGTAGGCGGTCGATCTCGCGGCGGTGCAGCAGCAACTTGCGGCGGCGGGTAGGGTCGTGGTTAAACACTTTGCTGGCGGTGTCATGGGGGGAGATGTGCAGATTGTGCAGCCATGCTTCCCCATCCCGAAAGAGGGCAAAAGCGTCTTGCAGGTTGGCTTTGCCCGCTCGTATCGATTTCACCTCTGTGCCGGTCAGTTGGATCCCGGCCTCATAGGTCTCCAAGATGTCGTACTCGAAGCGGGCGCGACGGTTGTCAACCAGGGTTTTGACGTTGGGATCCACAGCCATAGGCTTTCAGTAGACCAGAGGGCCTAACGAGAGGTCAGGGATCTCTCCAATTTTCGCACCGCCCGCCCAACCAAGCGCTCGGATTTGCCGCGCCAGAGAAAGCGAATGGGGGTACCGGTAAAGTCCAGGTTTTGCCGGAAGTGCTTTTCCAGGAAGCGGCGGTAGTTATCCTTAAACAAATCGGGATCGTTGACAAACAGAACAAAGGTGGGGGGCCGATCCGCCACCTGGGTGCCGTAGTAAATTCTGCCCTGCTTGCCCTGGCGGTTGGTGGGGGGCGATTGCCAGGCAAGAGCATCCTGGAGCACTTCGTTGACCACAGCGGTGGGAACCCGTTTGCGGTGGGCGGCCACCACGGTATTTACCTGCTCAAAGATTTTGTGGGTGCGTTGCCCGGTGAGGGCGCTGACAAACAGGAGCGGCGCCCATTCGATAAAGTAAAGCCTGTCGCGAATTTCGCGGGTAAAGTCGTTGATAGTATAGGTGTCTTTGTTTTCTACCGCATCCCACTTGTTGACCACGATGACACAGGCGCGGCCCTCTTCTTCGATGCGCCCGGCCAGCCTCTGATCCTGTTCGGTAACCCCCTCCAAAGCATCGATCACCAGCAGCACTGCATCCGAGCGCTGGATGGCCTTGAAGGCCCGGTTGATGCTGAAGAACTCAATGCCGTACTGCACGCGGTTTTTTTTGCGGATGCCGGCGGTATCGATGAGGCGATAGGGCTGCCCTTCCCAGGTGACCACGGTGTCGATGGCATCGCGGGTGGTGCCGGAAATGGGGCTGACGATGGCCCGCTCGGATCCCACCAGGCGATTGAGCAGGCTGGATTTGCCCACGTTGGGCCGCCCCACAATCGAGACGGCGATGGGATCCGGCTCGCCTGCGGCTTCTGCGGTCACTTCGGGCAAGTGAGCCAGCACCGCCTCCAACAGCTCGGCTACCCCATTGCCATGAATGCCGGAACAGGGGATCGGATCCCCCAGCCCCAGCTCCCAAAAGGCTGCTGCCTGAGCCAGGCCCATCTGCCCCGACTCGCACTTGTTTACGGCCACCACCACCGGCAGGGGTTGTTTGCGCAGCCAATCGGCCACTTCTACATCGGCGGGTGTCAGTCCCTCTCGGCCATCCACCACGAAGATCACGGCTTGGGCCTCGGCCATGGCTGCCATCGCTTGCTGGCGAATGTGGGGCAGAAATTCGCTGTCGTCGCCAAAAACCAGGCCGCCGGTATCCACCACCCGCAAGCGGCGCCCGTTCCACTCCACCTCCTGGTACAGACGATCCCGGGTCACGCCGGGCTCATCGTGCACAATGGCCGAACGCACCCCCGCCATGCGGTTGACGAGGGTGGATTTGCCCACGTTGGGGCGGCCCACAATGGCCACAAGAGGTAGGGGCACTGTTGGCTCGTCGATAACTTGGGATATCTATCCTAGCTGTTCGGGATCCCGGATGCCCAAAGCCGCCAATCTCGATCATTGCTTTGGATGCAGGTCTGGCGGTAAGTTAGGTACCTATCCTCCCATCAGGCACCGGCTGTGCCCCTTCCCCATTCTTGCCATGAACCGCGCTCTCGTTCCCGCCCAGCGGCTGAACAAGCTGCCCGCCTATGTCTTCGCCCGCTTGGATGAGCTGAAGGCCCGCGCCCGCCAGCAGGGGTTGGATTTGATCGATCTGGGCATGGGCAACCCCGATGGTCCCACCCCACAGCCGGTGGTGGAGGCGGCGCAGGCGGCCATTGCGGATCCCGCCCACCACGGCTACCCGCCCTTTGAGGGCACGGCCAGCTTCCGCCAGGCGATCACGGATTGGTACTGGCGCCGCTACGGGGTGGAGCTGGATCCCAATGGAGAGGCGCTGCCTTTGCTGGGATCCAAAGAGGGGCTGACCCACCTGGCTCTGGCCTATGTGGATCCCGGAGATCTGGTGTTGGTGCCCAGCCCTGCCTATCCAGCCCATTTTCGCGGCCCCATGATTGCCGGCGGGCAGATCTACCCGATGATGCTGCGCCCGCAGAAGGGGTGGTTGATCGATCTGCAAGAAATACCGCCGGAAGTGGCCCAGCAAGCGCGGGTGCTCTACTTTAACTACCCCAATAACCCGACGGCGGCAGTTGCGCCCCGCTCTTTTTTTGAGGAGGTGGTGGAGTTTGCCCGCCGCTACGATCTCATCCTGGTGCACGACCTGTGCTATGCCGAGCTGGCTTTTGACGGCTACCGGCCCACCAGCCTGCTGCAGATCCCAGGCGCCAAGGACTTGGCAGTGGAGTTCCACACCCTCTCCAAAACCTACAACATGGCCGGCTGGCGGGTGGGATTTGTGGTGGGCAATCGCCAGATCATCCAGAGCTTGCGCACCCTGAAAACCAATCTCGACTACGGCATTTTTGCCGCCATCCAAAAGGCCGCCGAAACTGCCCTGCGCCTGCCGGATAGCTACCTGGAGCAGGTACAAGAGCGCTACCGCCGCCGGCGCGACTATCTGATCGGCCGCCTAGCGGAGTTGGGCTGGCGGATCGAGCCGCCACGGGCGACGATGTATCTCTGGATCCCTACCCCCCGCGCTGCCGACGGCACCCCTGAGGGATCGACGGAGTTTGCCCTGCGGGTGCTGGAATCTACAGGCGTGGTCGTAACCCCCGGCAGCGCTTTTGGAGAGGGAGGAGAGGGCTACGTGCGGATTAGCCTAATTGCCGATTGCGAGCGCATAGGTCAGGCTATCGATCGCTGGGCGGAAGCTGGGATCCGCTACTGCTGAGCCTCAGTCTTGCGGGAGTTGGTACTGCTCCACAATCCGCCGGGCAAAGGGGGGCACGTGCTGCTCCAACTTCTGGGGATAGTGGCGGCGCACATAGAGGTAGTTGCGGGTGAAGTGGGAATCGATGGAAAAACGGGCATATTCCAAACCGCGTGGCCCAAACCGCTCGATCACCGCCCCCATGATCTGGGCCAACCACATCGGTAGGGTCAGGGCTTGATCGTAGGCAGGGATCCCCTGCTGCACTGCCGCCCTCCGGGATCCCTGCGAGATCACCGGTTGGGTTTCCAGCTCCTCCCAGACTAAGTCCAACAGCTCTTGCCCCCGCTGATTGCGCACCAGCAGCCACTGCCAGCCCAAGGGGGATCCCATGTAGCCCACCACCAGATCTGCCAGAGCATTCACATAGTCAAAACAACTGAGGCAGGAGGGGGCAAACACGTCCTTGAGTTCTTTGGTCTTGAGGCCGAAGAAGGGCACCTTTTCCACCGAGCCATCTTCGTGTTTGAAGTGGATGTGGAAGTCTTGCATAAACTCGTAGTGCACCACCGTCTGTGGGGAGCGGCTGGTGGTTTCTAGAAACTTTTGCAGCCCGGCACGGCTGACATTGTCCACACAGGGCGTGCCCAACACGTACAGCTTCTCCAGGCCCAGTTTTTTTTCCACCGCCCGCAAAGCCTGAATTTGGCAGCCCACCCCGATCACCAATAGGCGCTTGAGGCCGCTTTGCTCCACTTGCTCCAGCACCGACAAATTGGGGGACAGGGTTGGTTTATTGACCCGCGCCGCCAAGACCGCTTCGGGGGTACGTGCCAAGATGGGCCGGGGCTGAAAACGATCCTGGGCATCCGCCTGCACGCACACCACCCCTTCCACCAAGCCGCTGGTGAGGGCCTTCATGCCAATGCTGCTGACGATGCCCGTCCACTGGGCACCAGGGATCGGATCCCGTTTGCGGGCCGTAAACATTGCCTCGTAGACACCGAAGTAATCGGTATCGGTGACGGCGAGGGATCCTGAGCGCAGCGATTCCCGGGATCGCCCGTGGGTCTGTTCTTCCAACTGGGTCAGTTGCTGGTTCAAGAAGGCACAGGCTTCTCTGACCTGGGCCACGTAGCGGGTATCGCAAAGGCCACACTGGCTGCACAGCTCTTTGGCCGGATAGTGGCCGGAACGGATGGGCCGGGCTGGACGCGGTGAACGGGATCCCATGATCTCTGCTTACTGGGTCTTTCGAGGCTTCCGATTTGATCTCTTCCTTGAAGATGCAGGCACCCTTTTCAGTTTGCGGCCAAAACGGCAGACGGTGGCAAAAAGCTTCAAGGGATCCCTGGCCAAGGAGGGCAAAATCCCAGAGCCTCTATGAATCGCTGTAGCGTTCTTCTGCCCAGGGTTCACCGCGCATGTGGTAGCCGTTGCGCTCCCAAAAGCCCGGCTGATCTTGGGGGAGAAACTCCAGGCCGCCGATCCACTTGGCACTTTTCCAGGCGTACAGGTGAGGGATCAAAGTGCGCACCGGCCCACCGTGATCTACCGGGAGCGGCTGGCCTTCCAGGGTGTGAACCAGGTAGTTTTCGGGGCGGATGAACTCCTCCAGAGTCAGGTTGGTGGTGTAGCCACCATAACAGTGTTGCATCACCGCCTTGGCCTCAGGAGCGATGGATACTGCCTGCAACACGTCCGGGATCCGCACCCCTGTCCAAGTCACATCCAACTTTGACCAGCGGGTAACACAATGAAAATCGGCGGTGAACGTATGTTGGGGCAAGGCCAGCAGATCCTCCCAGGTGAGCACTACTTCTTTTTCCACAGATCCCCAAATGCGCAGCCGCCATTCTTCTGGCCGGATCACCGGCGTATCGCCGTAGGTGAGCACCGGAAAGCCCCGCGCCAAATGCTGCCCAGGGGGTAGCCGACCCGACAAGGGATCCTCTCCTGCCAATTTTTGAAAAAACTTACCCACCATGGTTATTCTGCTCTGCAAGCGCTGCTACCACCCTATCTCCAATCGGGCTGAGGAGAGAGAGTTCCTGAGCCGCTAAGCAAGAGGACTCCGAAAAAGGAGAGGAATCATAGCGGTTTTTTGCCCAGACCACTTTCTATCGCCCAGCGGGCCAGTTCTGTGCGGTTGTGCAGGCCGGTTTTGCCCAGCATGTTGCTGACGTGGCTTTCAACGGTGCGCTGGCTCACCCCAAGAACTTCGGCAATCTCGCGGTTGGACAGGCCCCTGGCCACGTACTGGATCACCTTGGTTTCCGTTGGCGTAAGTTCAATTTCCCGATCCAGTTTTATGACCGGCTGAATGCCCACATTCTGCACTTGTAACAGGCGCTCGGTATGTTTGAGAGAAGACTCCACCTGCGCCACCAATTCTTCCGGCTCAAAGGGCTTGACCATGTAAACATCTGCCCCTGTGGTCAGGCCGCGCACCCGATCCGCCGTCTGCCCACGCGCCGACAGAAAAATCACAGGTATCCAGTCCGTAGCACTGTTGGAGCGAATGGTTTCCACAAAGGTATAGCCATCCATCTCCGGCATCATCACATCGCAGATGATCAGGTCTGGAGTGAAATGGCGCATCGCTTCCAACCCCTCCAGACCGTTGCTCGCCGCCACCACCTCATAACCGCGAAACTCTAGGTAGTCCTTGGCCAGCAGGATTAAGTTCGGATCGTCATCGATGAGCAACAGTCGCTTTGGGTTGTCCACAGCTCACCTTTTGAGTGCTAAAAAGTTGAGTGCTAAGAAGCTCTAGGGAAAAAACACAACCTCTCCTGCTTTGAGGATCTTCACCACAGGAAAACAATCCGTAAGTGCCCGATTCTTGTTCGCTAGATCAGGCAGCAGTCCGTGATAACTGTGCCTTACCCCTAGTCTCTAGGATATCACACATGGAAGAAGTGGAAGTATCCACTTGCGAAATGCTGGCAACAGTATCTCTACGGAATTTAGGAGCCCTGGCTGGTACAGCCTTTTAATTTAAAATAGGGTACAGGTATTCAAGAGGAAGGAGAGAAAGGAATGCCGACTCATTCTTTGGATTTGCGGCAAAGAGTTGTA
>NZ_JBSSCS010000058.1:0-12564 GCF_054060015.1 Thermostichus sp. MS-CIW-25 | reverse complement strand
GACAAGCATCTGTATCAAGAGAGGCATTTAATCGAATGCTTTTTTCATAAGTTAAAGCAGTACCGGCATCTATGTTCTCGTTTTGACAAATTGGCAAGAAACTTCTTGAGTTTTCTCTATCTCGTCAGTGCTCTCTTTTGGCTCAAATAAAAGATCAACACAACCTAGTTTGAATCGAAATGACTATGACGACAAAAAGTTGAACCACGCACCTCTGTATGGAAGGGCTCCCCTTCCTGGGGAAAGTCCTCGCGGAAATGGGCTCCTCGGCTTTCTTCCCGCAGCAGCGCCCCCTGCGCTACAAGACGGGCGAGCAAAAGCAGACTGCCTGCCTCAGCCTCTTCCCGGCTGGCCCAAGGCTTTTCCTGCAGGGGAAGTTCCTTGACAAAGGCCAGAAAAGCCCGCAGCCGTGTTCCCTCGCGCACAACGCCCAAAGCTTCCCCAACTCGCTGCCTCAGAGCCGGCACGATGGAGGGAGATGCCGCCAGAACGGGTAGCCTTTGCAGTCGCCGGGCGAAGCTCACCTCTCCCAAGTCTTGCAAGGCAGCCAAAGCAGCCCGCTTGCCCATAACCAGCCCCTCCAAGAGACTGTTGGAAGCCAAACGATTGGCCCCGTGTAGCCCCGTGGAAGCCACCTCCCCGGCAGCATAAAGGCCCGGCAGTCCGGTGAAGCCGAAAGCGTCCGTTCGGATCCCACCCATCACGTAGTGAGCGGCGGGAACAACCGGCAGCAGATCCTTGGTGGGATCCAACCCCAAGGCGCGGGCAGAAGCAACAACGGTGGGAAAACGCTCCTCCAGATGTTCGACGACCCGCAGATCCAGGTAGGTTCCCCCTGTCTGCTCCCGCTCCCAGAAAACGGCTCGAGCTACCACATCCCGCGGCGCCAGCTCTCCCCGCTCCGCATACCGAGGCATGAAACGCTCCCCAAAGGCGTTGAGGAGAACGGCCCCTTCTCCTCTTACTGCCTCGCTCACCAGCGCTCCATTGGGCAAAGCCGTGGGGTGAAATTGCACAAACTCCAGATCCCTGAGGATGGCCCCTGCCCGCCAAGCCAGCACCATCCCATCGCCGGTAGCTCCCGAGGGAGCTGTCGAGACGGGGAAGAGGCTGCCAAATCCTCCCGTAGCCAGGAGAACTGCCCCGGCCCTCACCTCCACCGGCCCCTCAGGGCCAAGAAGCAAGGCCCCCGCCACCCTGTCCCCCGCCAGCAAAAAGCTGAGGGCTGTGTAGCCCTGCAAAGGCAGCCTGTTGAGGCGAGCCAGCAAACCTCTCAGGAGCCACAGTCCGCTCCGATCCCCCCCCAGATGGCGAACCCGCGCTTGGGAGTGGCCCCCTTCCCGGACAGGTTGGGGATGGAAAGGAAGGCCCCAGCGTAAAAGCCTCTCCAGGTGCAAGGGTGCTTCCTCCACAATGGAGCGGGCCACCTTTTCTTCCACCAGGCCACGGCCCGCTTGCAAGGTGTCTCGGAGATGGGCCTCTACATCCGCCTCATCCACAGGAAAAGCCACCCCACCCTGTGCCCAAGGGGTAGAGCCAGAGGGAAGGGGATCCTTGCTTACCACCAAGGTTGTCGCCCCCTGGGTTTCGGCCCACAGGGCTGCGTACACCCCCGCCACCCCCGCTCCCAGGATCAGCAGATCAGTTTGCCATCGCACTAGCGGTGCGATTTCCCTGCCGTAGGCATAGCACTCTTGCAGCAGCGCCACGTAGTCCTTGCGCTCCAATTTAAGCCCCGGCAGGCACTGCCAGCATGGCCAGAATCGACCGGCGAGCCTTCTCAGCCACGTCCTGGGGTACCTGAATCACGTGGCGCATCTCCTGCAGGGAGCGATAAATCTTTTCCAAGGTAATCTTTTTCATGTACTCGCAAACGGCCTCTGCCTTGACAGGGATGAAGGTCTTGTCTGGAGCTTCTTTCTTGAGCCGGTGGAGAATGCCCACCTCAGTAGCGACCACGAACTCGCGGCTTTCCGAGGTTTTGGCGTAGCGCACCATGCCCTCGGTAGAGAGCAGCTTGGCATCCGGTTTGAGAAAGAGACAGCTAGAGCCGCAACTGCACTCGGGGTGAATGAGGAACTCCGCTCCAGGGTGCTCTTCCACCATCGCCTTGAGGTGCTCTTCCCGGATGCCGACATGCACGTGGCACTCTCCCGGAAAGAGATCCAGCTCCCTCCCGGTTACCTGAGCAACGTGGGCTCCCAGAAACATATCCGGCACAAAGAAGATGGGGCGATCCCGGGGCAGGCTGGCCACCACTTGAACTGCGTTGGCGCTGGTTACGCAGACATCCGCCAGGGCCTTGATCTCTGCAGCGGTATTGACGTAGGCCACCACCAAGCCCTCAGGGCAGGCTTCCTTCCACCGCAGCACATCTTCTGGGCGAATGCTGTCGGCTAGGGAACAGCCCGCCTCCAGATCCGGCAGCAGCACCGTCTTTTCGGGGTTGAGGATGGCAGCCGTCTCTGCCATAAAATGCACGCCCGCAAAGACGATCACCTGGGCGCTCGTCTTTTGAGCCTCTCGAGCCAGCCCCAAGGAGTCTCCCACAAAGTCTGCTACCTCTTGAACTTCGGGGAGCTGATAGGAATGGGCAAGGATGACCGCCTGCCTTTCCTGTTTGAGCCGAACAATCTCCTGGACGGTCACGTCAGCGTTGCGTAGCAATAGAGTCTCTCCTTATCATTCTCGACTTCTTGTCGCGACAGCGTTGCGTAGCAATAACGGCTTTGTTCCTCTGTAAGCTGGACGCGATCTGAGGACTTTGTCCCGCTAATGGGCTCGCAGGAGCAGCGCGCAGCGATAGCAGAAAGCGTATCTCCTGCAGTTGGCTGACTCTGCTTTAGCCAAGACGCTCGGAGAAGCCTTTCGCGGCGCTCGGTTGAGCTGGAGCTGGGCCTAGGTTGTTTTCCCAAAGTAGCATCGGTTGCGACGGCGTTGCGCAGCAGTAAAACAGCATCTAGCGAGGACTTGGCTCAGGTTGATATTCCCCCCTGCATAAAGGCAGGGGATTCTTTCAAGCACTCCGCGCCGTCATAGGCGTTCGCGAAAGCGTCGTGTAGCAATGAAGCAAAGGCCGTCCCAGGGGGCGGGGCTTGTTCGCTTTAGCAGCGCGGAGCGCTAAACCCGGTTTTCTTGGTCAGGCAGTGTAGTAGGCCGTGCCTTTGTTGACGAAGTCCAGCGTATAGGCAGCCCGGTAGTTGATGGTTGGCTCAAACACGCCGGCCACTGTCATGCTGTCGAAGAAGTCTTGCCAGCGTTTGTCGGTCATGGCGCCAATGCCTTTTTCCAGCGCATCGCCGGACAAGATGATGCCGTACTCCTGCAGTTTCTCGAAGCTATAGGCCAACTGGGCATCGGTCATTTCCGGGTTGTCCTGCTTGATCAAGCGATAGGCCGGACGGGGATCCTCCAAGAAGCTGTACCAGCCCTTAATCGAGGCATCCACGAATCGCTGCACCAAGTCGGGCTTGGTTTCCACCAGTTGACGACGGGTTTCGATGGTGGTGGCGTAGGGTTTGTAGCCCAAATCGGCCAGGAGGAAGACCACCGGCTCAAATCCCCCTTCCTGTTGGATGGCAAAGGGCTCAGACGTCAGATAGCCTTGCTGAGCTGAGCTGGGATCCGCCAAAAAGGGGCCGGGGTTGAAGTTATAGGGGCGAACTTGGTCGTCGGTGAAGCCAAAGCGGGCCTTCAGGTAGGGCCAGTAGGTGGCAAGGCCACCTTTCGAGACAAAGATAGGCCGGCCCTTGAGCTCTTCAAAGCGCTGGGTGCCAGGGTGGGCCATGATGATCTGCGGGTCTTTTTGAAAAATGGCCGCCACGCACACCAAGGGGATCCCTTCTCGCACGGCATTGATCACCCCTGTGCTTCCTCCCATGGCAAATTCGGCAGCTCCACCGGCCAAAACTTGGGTGATGTTGATGCCAGGGCCACCCATCTTGATGGTCACATCCAGGC
Source organism: Thermostichus sp. MS-CIW-25 (assembly GCF_054060015.1). NCBI lineage: Bacteria > Bacillati > Cyanobacteriota > Cyanophyceae > Thermostichales > Thermostichaceae > Thermostichus > Thermostichus sp. MS-CIW-25. The sequence goes on along the minus strand of NZ_JBSSCS010000058.1, from coordinate 8,604 downwards.
CATGCTCGCGGTAGATGCCGGTCGCCACCGCCTGATAAAAGCCGCCGTGTTCCGCCTGGGCATACCAGTTGGTAGCGTAGGAAACGCGATCCAGACCGGATCCCTGAGCCACGATCAGGGTGGGAGAGGGTTTGCGCTGAGCTTGGGCACCCCCTGCAGCCAACAGACCGCCCCCAAGGGCTGCGGCCCCCACCTTGAGAAGTTGACGGCGGCTCAGAGCGTTGGTGTTCGAGTCAGAGGGTCGAGGCGAAGCCATATCCATTCTTCCTAAACCTAATCCTTGCAAGGTGTGAGGGGGCCAAAGATGCAGGTAATTTGTAACACTCCATTAAACCAAAAAACCTTGGACAGAGCGGTATCTCCGGCTACCGGTACTTGCAGACGAGATCCGCCGGCATTGGGTTCCATCGGCTAGAGACCAAGTTGCCCAGCAGCCAGCACCTCAGTTCGCAAATGGCAAGAGGAACAAAACCCGAAACCAGCCTTGCCCTGGTCTATCCCAAACCTGTAGCCACCGAACATGACCGGCGCTCGAAGTAACCTGCAGATCTCATTCTGCCGCAATCTTGCTGGGTCAAAGAGCCCCACCCCTTGAGCATTTGCCGGAGCTGTTGGCAATTTATCCCCGGTCGGGATGGAGTTGCGGCCAATTGGAGAGCTTGCTTTCTAGAGCTTGCTTTCTGCTAAGGCAACCCGCTATGCTACCGCCCAGATTGAGGCATTCTCCCGTGGCAAGTCAGCAGCTTCGTGTTTATGTCCCCCCTCACCCGCTCATTAAGCATTGGCTAACTGTGGCTCGGGATGCGGAGACTCCCATGCCCCTGTTTCGCACGGCCATGTCGGAGCTGGGCCGTTGGCTGACCTATGAGGCGATGCGGGAGTGGATCCCCACCCAGACCGTTCAGGTGCAAACCCCTTTGGAACCCGTTGCCGCGGAGGTCATCGCGCCGGATACCCTGCTGGGCATTGTGCCTGTATTGCGAGCCGGTTTGGCGATGTTAGAGGGTTGTCAAGCCCTTTTGCCCCAGGCGCGGATCTTTCACATCGGTATGGTGCGGGATGAGGAAACGCTGCAGGCTAGTTGCTACCTCAATCGCCTTCCAGAGCGGATCCCTGAGCAGATGCGCATTCTCATTCCCGAGCCGATGTTGGCCACCGGGGGCACGCTGCTGTGGGTTTTGGATGAGCTGAAAAAGCGGGGGGCGGATCCCAGCTTGGTCCGGATTGTCTGCGCATTGGCAGCGCCCCCAGGGTTACAGCGGTTGGGATCCCACTACCCGATGGTGCAAATTTTCTGCGCCATGATCGACGAGCGGCTGAACGATCGAGGGTTCATTTTGCCCGGGCTGGGGGATGCAGGGGATCGTGCCTTTGGCACAGAGAACTAGCCACTGACCCACTCAATCTGTCTGTCTTCTCTGCTGCTGGTTTTTGAGCCAAGATCTTCGGCGACACACGCATTCTGTAGTGCTCAATCGAGCTTTTACCACTTCTGGCACACGGATTGCCCATTCACCCAGATGCTTTGAGGGAGAGCATTTGAGGCTAACCCCCCTCAGGTTGGTCAAGCTATTGGATCATGGGTAATGTTGGCCGCTTCAGGGATCCCGGTCGCGCTACTTGCAATTCTGACGGGGCCAGCACCTTTTCCCTTCCTGCGCCTATGCGACTTGTCCTTACCAGTTTGGATGGCAGCTTGCTGGATCTGGAGTCCAACAGCTATGGTGCTGCCCGACAAGCCTTGGCTGCCCTAGAGCGCCGCTCCATTCCCTTGGTGCTCTACAGCCTGCGCACCCGTGCTCAACTGGAGCAGGTGCGGCGGCAGTTACGCCTGGAGCATCCGTTCATCTGCGAGGATGGATCCGCCGTTTACGTGCCTGAGCATTACTTCCCGGCGGGCATTCTGGATGAGCAGTGGCAACACCGACCGCCCTACTACGTGTATGCCTTGGGTCTGCCCTATTCTCGCCTGCGCAGCATCTTGCAACAGGTGCGCCAAGATTTCCACTTGGACTTGATCGGGTTTGGGGACTGGACTGCCTCTGAACTGGCCGCTGCCACCGGGATCCCTTTGGAAGAGGCGGAGCGGGCGCAGCAGCGAGAGTACAGCGAGATTTTCAGCTATTCCGGGGATCCCGAAACCCTACGGGAAGCTTTTGCCCAACAAGAGGCCAACCTCACCCAACATCTGCTGCGGGTGCGTCAGCTCCACTTCTCCAGCCTGCCGCAATGGTATCTGACCGGATGGATACGGCCAACGATGGCCGCAGAACCCAATTTCTCGCCGGGGGAGCAGGCGGTGCGGCGGCTGCTGGATTGCTATCAACGGCATTTGGGCCCTATCAAGGCTTTGGGCATTGGTTGTTCCCCGCCCGATGTGGCCTTTTTGCGGTGGACGGAGCAAAAAGTGGTGCTTCCCAGCCCAATTGCGGATAGCCTCTGGAGTGAGGCCCTGCCCCAATGGCAATTGGCTCAGCTCCCCGGCCCAGAGGGGTGGAATGAAGTGGTGTTGATGTGGTTGGAGGAAACAGATCATGGTGATGAATAAGCAGCAGAGCGGTTGTCAGGCTGTCCCCCTGGGCTTGAGAACGGCGGGATGCTTGCTGAGTTTGGCGATGGCCATGCCCGCCTACGCACAACCGCCCATGACCCTACTGACAGGGGAGCCGACGGTCGCCCAACTGAAGGAAGACGGAGCCCGCTACCTGCAGATGGGCTTTCATACCTTGGCCATCAACGCCTACCGGAGCGCGATTGAACTCGAAGAAAAAACCTTGGTGCTGCCCAGCGAACGGGATCCCGATGTGCCTTTTAACCTCGGCTTGATCTACGCCCGTCAGGGCAAGCTGGCGGAGGCGCGCGCTGCCTTTCAACGCTCGGTAGAGGTGGATCCCAGTAGCTTTAAGGCCCGCTATCAACTGGCTTTGGTGGATCTCAAGCTGGGGAACCTGGCCGCAGCCAAAGAGCAGCTCACCCTTTTGGCCCATGCCGCCAGCAACCATCCGGAAACCCACAGCCATATTCAATCTTTACTGGCCACTCTGGAGTCTGTGCCCCTGCCCGGCCAACAAGGGAAAAACCCGGCTCGTCCTCCAGCCGTCGAGTCAGAAGCCGCCAAGCTCTTGCTCGAACCTCAGAAAACAGAAACAGCCGCCCTGCCAACTGCGACTGAAAAGAAAGGGCCAGAGGAAGAGAAACCCCTCTCGCTTCTGCAGCGGCTCCGCCAACAGGAGCGGGACTAGTTCTCTCTCGGCCCAGACTGACAACCCATGAAGGCATGTAGCTGGATGCCAGGGATCCCACTGGTCACCGGGCCTTGGGCTAGGCTCACCCCTTTTTGGGATCCGACTGAGAATCTTCGGGCTGGGGCCCTTTGGTGGTGAACACCGTGGTGAACATCATCAGCATGCCTCCCCCCAAAATCAGCAGGGCCAATCCTCCGAACATCCAATTCATCCAGGCTTGGATTTCCATGGGGGGCTCTCCAGAATGCATAGGCAACCCTGATCCTACATCTGGAAAAACGGTGCCCAGCAGCTATTGATTGGCTCGGTGAAGCAACCCCAGTCCTACGACGGCACAGATGAAGTTGGGCAACCAAGCCGCCGTTGCCGGCCCCAGCGTCCCAATTTGTCCCAGCGCCTGGGTGATGAACAGCAGCACATAGAAGGCAAAGATAATCAGCACACTGATGCCCAACCCCAAAGAGGAACCGGTGCGCTGCGGGCGCAGCCCCAAAGGCACCCCAATCAGGGTGAACGCCAGACACGCAAAGGGAATGGCATACTTCTGGTTGAGGCTGACCTGTAGACGACGCACCCGTTGCAGATCGCCAGAGCTGGCAATCACTTCGATATAATGGTTCAGCTCTCGAATGTTCATTTCCTCAGGGCTGCGGATCTCTTGAGCCAGCTCCAGTGGTGCGCGAGGCAGGCGCAACTCCTGCCGGCTGAAGGTGGCAATGTTGCTGTAGGTGCCATCAGGAGAAACGATGTAGTTGGTGCCATCCTCAAACACCCAAAGATTCTCTTGGGGATCCCAGCGTCCCCGTTGGGCCAGCAGGATTTGGTTGAGCGCTTCGTTGGAAAAATCTAGGACGATAATGCCGCGCATTTGCTTCCCATCGAAGCTGCGGGCGTAGAACTGACGGGTTAGCCCTTGTCGCCGGGAAAAGGTGCCGTCCGGCTCAGGCATGAGGATCTCGCCAAATTCTTGGTAGAGGATATTCTCCCGCCGGAAGTCGGGATCCCGATTTAAAGCTCGATTCAAAGTCGTGGCCGCTTGGCGATTGCTCACCGGCACCACCAGCTCATTGAACAGAAACGTTAACGTCGTCACCAGCAAGCTGAGGACGAGGGCAGGCACCATGAGGCGGTAAAGGCTCACCCCGCATCCGCGCAAGGCCGTGATCTCGTTGTCGGCAGACAAGCGCCCATAGGCCAGCAACGTCGCCAGCAACATGGACATCGGGAACGTCAAAACGATGATCCCCGGCGCCCGCAGCACGAACACCTGCAAGGCTGCTGAAATCGATAACCCTGCCTCCACCACCAGGCGCACCAGCTCGAACAGGGATCCCACCGCCATCACCAAGGTTGTGAAAGCTCCCACCCCAAAGAGAAACGGCAGCAGCATCTCCGAGAGGACATAGCGATCCATCAGGCCCACCGCACAAGCGAGGGAGAACGTGCTGGAGGAACGGCCAACCGGATGGGTGGGGGGAGAATGAAGTTTCACGCAACCCAAGGAAGTAGTAGGCAGGACAGCCGAAGGCTGTTAACGACTCTAGACCGGAACACTGGGCAATGAAAGGCTATCGCCTTCCTTTCTCAACCTAACCCGCCTATGATCGACCCCAAGTAAGCTCAGGCATAGAATTGGGCCGGGTTTGTCTTGGGAAGACTTTCGACATGGTTTCCTCCTCTTCCCCCTCCTGCAATCTTAGGAGTTTGCTGGAGCGGCTCCTGGAGCTGCGGCAGCAGGTTGTAGAGGGATCCCAGAGCTACTTGGCTGCTTGGGGCTGCCCTACCGTCCCCCCTCCGGCCATTCATAACCTGGCGCGGTATCTGGCTCTGCGACAACAGGATCTGCGCAGCCTGCAGTTGGAATTGGCCGCCCTCGGACTGTCGTCGCTGGGGCGATGTGAATCACGGGTTTTGGAAAACCTAGATGCTGTGATTGCCGTTTTGGCAGCAACTCAGGGCTTAGCCTATCCGGCGCCCAGCTATGAAGAGTTTTATGCCGGGGATACGGCACTTGAGCAGCACGCCGAGGCGCTGTTTGGCCCCCCTTCTCCCCATCGCCGCGCCCGCATCATGGTGACCCTGCCCAGCGAAGCCGCCGAGCAGCCGGAGCTGTTGCTGCAGTTGTTGGAGCGGGGCATGAACGTGGCCCGCATCAACTGCGCCCACGACGAGCCCTCGGTGTGGGAGAAAATGGTGGCCCACTTGCGCCAGGCCGAAGCCCAGACCCAACGGCGTTGCAAGATTTTGCTGGACCTGGCTGGCCCCAAGATCCGCACCGGCCCAGTGGCCATGCCCCCCGGCAAAACCAAGGTGTACCGCGGGGATCGCATCCTGCTCACCGCGAAGGTTCCTGAAGCCAGCGCCGATATCTCCTGCCAGGTGACCTGCAGCCTGCCGGAGGTTTTGGCGCACCTGCAGGTAGGGGCAAGTGTTTGGATCGACGACGGCAAAATCGGCGCCCGCGTGGTAAGGATCGAGCCGGCAGGCGTGGTGCTGGAGGTGGACAAAGTTGCCCCTCAGGGCAAGAAGTTGCGAGCAGAAAAAGGCCTCAATTTTCCTGACAGTCAGCTCCAGATCCGTTCCCTCACCGACAAAGACTGCCAAGACCTGGACTTTGTGGTGCGGCATGCCGACTTGGTGGGCTATTCCTTCGTCCAGCAGCCCGCGGACTTGCAGTTGCTGGTTTCTGAGCTGGAGCGGCGGCAGGCTCGCCCCGATTTGGGCTTGATCCTCAAAATCGAAACCCAACAGGCCGTGAAAAACCTGCCTGCCCTCATTGCGACCGCCGCAAACCGCAGGCCCCTAGGGGTGATGATTGCCCGCGGCGACCTGGCTGTGGAAATGGGTTGGCTGCGCTTAGGCGAGATCCAAGAGGAACTCCTGTGGATTTGTGAGGCAGCCCGCGTGCCGGTGGTTTGGGCTACCCAGGTGCTGGATCAACTGACCAAGGAGGGTTTGCCCTCACGAGCCGAGCTTTCCGATGCAGTGATGTCCGCCTGCGCCGAATGCGTGATGCTCAACAAGGGCCAGTATTTGCTGGAGGCGGTCGCCCTCCTCGATGAGCTGCTGGCCCGTATGCAGACCCACCAACACAAGAAAAGCCAACGTCTGCGGGCTCTGTACTCTTGGCGCTAGAGGCGGAACTTCTCTCCTAGGTAATACTTGCGCACCAAGGGATCCGCTGCCAACTCAGCAGAAGTGCCTTTGGCCAGGATTGCCCCGTCGTTGAGGATATAGGCGCGATCGGTGATCTCCAGAGTCTCCCGCACGTTGTGGTCGGTAATCAACACGCCGATGCCCCGCTGCTTCAGCTTGGCCACCACCTCCTGAATATCCCCCACCGCAATGGGATCCACCCCCGCAAAAGGTTCATCCAGCAGCAGAAATTTCGGCCCGTGGATCCCAGCAGCCAAGGCACGGGCGATCTCCGCTCGGCGACGCTCCCCCCCTGATACCTGTAGGCCCAAGCTGTGGGCGACATGGGCGATGCGAAACTCCTCCAGCAGTTGGTTGAGCCGCTGCTGCCAAAGGCGACGGGGCACCCCTGTTTGCTCCATGATCAGCAGCAGGTTGTCTTGAATGCTGAGGCGACGAAAAATACTCGGCTCCTGGGCCAGGTAGCCGATCCCCAATTGGGCACGACGATGCATGGGCAGGTGGGTAATATCTTGGTCATCCAACCAGACATGGCCTCGGTTCGGCTGGATCAGGCCGGTCATAATGTAGAACGTGGTGGTTTTCCCCGCCCCATTGGGGCCCAGCAGCCCGACGATCTCCCCCTGCTGAATGTTCAGGCTGACGTCGCTCACCACCTCACGGCGGCCATAGCGCTTACAGATGTTTTCTAAGTAGATCTGCATAGGGCGCTGATCAATGCTCACCGATTCTGAAAGGGGCTTCTCGCCCAGACAGGGATCCTGTAGTAAGTGTCTCTCCCGAAGATGCCCCAAATCTTGCCCACAATCCAGAGAGATCTGAGCAGAATTGATCCCCTCAGGCTGACCCTGGAAGTCTTCGATACTATCATCATGACGGCGTACTGTAACTGGTTGCACCACCGCTTCAGGATGGGATCCCTGGCCTTCCCATGCTCCGCTGCCCAGACTGCTCTTGGCTCAACCCCGACTCCGATTATCGCTGTCGCCGCTGTGGGCACTTTTTGCGCCATCGCCCGCTTCCTGTTGCCGGGAAGGGATCCCAGCTCAACCCAAGAAGGCCAAACACCAACCCTGCCGACTGGCGGGAAATCCGCTGGGATCGCGTCCTGACTTCATCGGCGATACTCGGGGTTTTGGTGGGGTTGGGGCAACTGTCTTGGCATTGGGTACAACCGCTGCTGAGAGATCCACCCCTTCCCAGTGTTGGCAACGGCCCGGCAGCTTCGGGACGATAGGACTCCAAACGCCATCGCGCCTTAAGAGAGCTTGTTATCAGGTGGGCCAGACAAACCTGTGGAGTGGCCGAAGTCGGCAGATGCCACTATCATGTGACCAACGCAGAACAACCCCGCTCTGCTGTGTCCCTTCACTTAAACCTTCAAAATTGCGAGGCTTGGTAACCATGAACCTCAATCTCAAAGTTCCCGCCATTTGGGCACTGCTGACCACGGCGGCCTTGGCTTCCACTGCCGCAGCCACAACCTACAACTCTTGTTTCATGCGCTACCTCACGGCTTCCCGAACCTGTCCTAATTGCCGCCTGGGATCCATTGAGCTGAGCAACTTGGATCTGGCGGAAGCCAATTTCAGCGGCTCCGATCTGATCGAGGCTAATTTGGAGCGCACCATCTTGACAGGTGCCGATCTCAGCCAGTCCTACCTGGTGGGAGCCAATTTGCGACGGGCCCAATTGAGCGGAGCCAACCTGAGTGGCGCTTACCTGGAGGGAGCGGATTTGCGGGGGGCCAACCTCCGGGGGGCCGATCTCTCTTCTGCATCCCTGTACGGCGCGGACTTGCGGGGGGCCGATCTGCGCGATGCCAATCTAGTTGGGGCTGACCTGCGCTTTGCTCGCACCTGGGGCGCACGCCTGCAGGGCGCCGTTCGGGAGTAGCGCAAGAGGCCGAGGTTACAAAAAACTGGATCCAAAGCCCCGCCCTTCCAGGGCGGCTTTGTGTAGCTTTGCTAGCAGCGGTAGGGTAGTCAACGGCTATAAAAGCTCGACAGTTTCCAACTAGAACACTGCACCCACACCTATCACCCTAGCCTGAGACGACCATAGCCGCAACTTTTACTCAGTAAATAACCCCCCAGTGATGGGGGGCAGTGGTGGGCCTGGCACCGAGCTAGGTTGCCAGCAGGTCGCCCTGCCAGTAGATTCGCCGCTGATGCGTTTCACGTCCGAGTTCGGGATGGGTCGG
>NZ_JBSSCS010000057.1:0-13215 GCF_054060015.1 Thermostichus sp. MS-CIW-25 | reverse complement strand
GACTGCGTTGACTACTTTTTCTGGTGTGTTTTGGTTGACCCAGTTCAACGCCTGCACAAAGGCATCCATTGTCGCATCCAACTTTGCGGCTTGCGCCTGGGACACCTTGAGCTTGCAGGAGACGGTCATGACTTGGGTCATGGTTCTATCATAACTTCCGCATTCCTCCCGACACTGACCCTACGGGTACAGTGCGGGGCTCCTGCGATTTCTAGCTGAAGGGATCCCTCAAAAACGAGACCAAGCCTGTAGCCATTCCCGGAGCGCTTCCAGCCATCCAATCGGTTCGGGCTTGGCTGCTTCTGGAGCTTGCTCCTCGCCAGTCGGCAAGCTAACTTGGTCAGGGTGCACCCTGTAAACTCGGATGGGTTTGGCGTTGGGAAAAGGTTTCACCGAAAGAGGCTCCACCTGCAGGAGTTGCCCTTCCACGGCTCGATACACAGCTGCCGAGATGAGCAACCGGGAGCTCTGTTCCTCAGACTGTTCCCCCCCTTGCGAAACATCCTCAACCGACTCCAGCCAGGTGGCAAACTGAACCGACTTCCCGAAGGCGGACAACCGCTGCGGATCTTGGGGATCGAGGGGCAGCAAAAGGACTGGGCCGTAGTGGATCCCGATGGCAAGCTTGACCTGCGGGTAGGAGAGTTGCCGCAAACACCTATTCAACTCCACCACCGACTGCCCAAGCGCCAACCCCGCCTGCAGCGCCTGCTGTATGGCCAGCTCGGGTTGTTTGAGACCAAACAAAGCCAGACTTCTCAGCCCGCTCTGGTTGGCCAGTACTCCCCCATATTGCTGCACCAAGGCCCCCATTTGGGCGAAGTAGCGACCCAAGGTGTAGACAACATCGTAGGGAAAGTTCTCCTCGTCGAAGTTGGCCGTCCCCCGCAGGGAAGCGCTGAGAATGGCGGCGGTGACTTGGCTGCCGACCGAATGGGCCTGCAATTGATGTTGAGCTACTTCCACATCTGCTTTATCGATCACCAGCCGTTGCAAGGTGACATCTCCAGTGATGCGGGTTTGACAGGCCAGACGAATATGTACAGGAAGGTCTAGCCGTTGAGCTAACTTCTTCTCGGCAGGAGTCATGCTGCGGCAGTTTTGGCTGCCTTCCAAAATCAGGATGCGACAGGTGGAGCAGGCGGCATTGCCCCCACAGGCATGGACATGGCGCACCCCCGCCTTGAGCAGATTTTCCAGAACCGTGAGCAGGGGATTGGCTTCCAAGGTGAGGTTGTCGGGGTAACAGGTGATCCGCATGGTTAAGAGGGAGTGAGGGGTGGCAAAAAGATTCAGCACTACCTAAATTCAGTACGGCATTGCCCTCCCCTTGGATGCTGTTTTCAAAAGTTTTGGGTATTGGGTAACCTCACCCCGCAGCCTGCCCCGGCGCCGATGATAGAGTACAGAGGAGTCTTCTGCGCGAGCCCTTTATGCCTCAGTCCAAACCCCAAGAATCCCCAGCCCGCAAGCTCCTCAACATTTTGCTGCTGGTGGTGGGCACGGTAACTTTCTTGGGCTTCTCCTTTGGCCCGCTATTCCAGGCCCTCGGGCCTTCCGAATCCCCAGAGGCCAGCCTGGTAACCGAGCAACTGCGGGCCCAGGCAGACGGCTATCGCGTCGTGCTGGAGCGGGAGCCGGATAACCCCATTGCCCTGCGGGGGTTGATCGACACCCAACTGCAGCTCAACGAGCCGCAAGGGGCAATCGAGCCGCTGAAGAAGCTGGTACAACTGGAGCCCGAAAATCGGCAACTGCGAGCCTTTTTGGCCGAAATCCAGCAGGATACGGGGGATTTTGAAGGGGCATTAGAACAGCTCCAGATCCTTTACGAGGGGGATCCCAAAGATGGCCAGGTGCTGCAGCAGTTGGTGGATGTGCAGCTAACCCTGGGCCGCACCTCTGAGGCCATTGCCCTGCTCGAGAAGCATCTTGAAGAAGTGCCGGAAGATAATGATGTACGTTTGCGCTTGGCCTTTGTCTACGCCCGCAACAACCAGACTGAGAAAGCTGTAGTCCTCTACGACAAGTTGATTGCGGCGGATCCCAGTGATTTCACCCCCGTGTTGGGCAAAGCCATAGCCCTCAGCTCCGCCACCGATGAAAACCTACGGGCAAAAGCGCCTGAGCTGTTTGAGCAAGCAGCCCGGCTGGCCCCGCCCCAAGTTCGGGAGCAAATCCAGCAGCAAGCAGAGATTTATGCTCAGGTGAACCGGCCCCAGACGGTCGAGAACCAAAACAGCAACCCCTCCCCCTGAGCAGGTTTTCAACCGTTAGGCTAATCCAGGTGTTGAGAAGCTGATCCCTGACGGTTCTCAGTTGACCCGATAGGGAGAGCTACGGAAAAGACTCAAGTGCCTTTTCTACAGAGGGGTAGATCTCGTAAATGGCATCCAAGCCGGTGATGGAGAAGAGCAGCTTGACCTGCTCCTGCAGGCTGCAGAACTTGAGTTGATAGCCCGAAGTGCGGCAATGGCGATGCGCCCAAACCAGAACCGACAACCCCATGCTGTCGATCAGGCTAACCTGACTAAGATCCAACAAGAAATGCCCCGGTTTCTCGGTGAGAATTTGGCTTAGCTCTTTCCGTACCTCGCGGGCAATCGCGGCGTTGAGCCTTTCACTGTGCAATTTCACAACTGTAACAGGGGATCCCTTGTGGCTGAGCCGGATGAAGACATCCATGAAGAGCCCGGCAGGTTTGAGGGGGAATGGGCACAGGCACGATGGAACCAAACTGATTTTGAATTGCTAAATCACCATGAGTATGAGTTTGTCCTCACTGGGCTTCTCTTGCAAGCATTCTTGGACACTTTTCCCTTACAGGTTAGAACTGGCATGAACGGGATCCCTGCCTGGGCTGGAGATGCTGCCGCCCTGAGTCTATTGGTTATGCAAGTGCCGATGCTGGCGGTGCTGCTGGCGCGGCTGCTGCCCTCTTTGCGGCGCCCTTCCCCTCTGCCTCCCGGTCAGCCGGGGATCCCTTTGCAGCCGGGCTTGGTCAGCGTGTTGTTGCCCACCCTCAACGAAGCCGAGCGCATCGATCCCTGCCTAGAAGGATTACACCAACAGAGCTCCGTCCTGCGGGAGGTGCTGGTGGTGGACAGCCGCTCTCAAGATGGCACCCCCGAAAAAGTGCTGCAGATGGCTGAGCGGGATCCCCGCTTTCGCCTGCTGACCGACGATCCCCTCCCCGGCGGATGGGTGGGCCGCCCCTGGGCTTTGCACTACGGATTTCTCCAGTCGGATCCGGCCTCTAAGTGGATCCTGGGCATCGACGCCGATACCCGTCCCCAGCCAGGCTTGGTGGAGCGCCTGCTGGAAACCGCCCAGGCCCAAAGGCTCGACCTGATCACCCTGGCACCGCAGTTTATCCTGCAGCACTGGGGGGAAGGCTGGCTGCAGCCGGCTCTTTTGGTGACCCTGATCTACCGCTACGGGGCCGCCGGAGACACCGCCACCCTGCCGGAACGGACAATGGCCAATGGGCAATGTATGCTAGTGCGCCGGTCGGTGCTGGAAGCCATGAACGGCTACACGCTGGCGCGGGCCTCCTTCTGTGACGATGTCACCTTGGTGCGGCAGATTGCGGCAGCCGGCTTTAAAGTAGCTTTTTACGACGGTCGGCACCTGCTCAAGGTGCGCATGTACACTTCTTTTGGCGAAACTTGGCGAGAGTGGGGCCGATCCCTCGATTTGAAAGATGCCACCCCTGTGGCCCAGTTGTGGGGGGATATAGCTCTCCTCGTCCTCACCCAAGGGATCCCTGGGCCGGTGGTTGTAGGGCTGTTGGGCAAAGCCGGGATGGGGTTTCCCTTTTCCCTGACGGAGCAGGTGCTGCTGGGGCTTAACCTAGGCTTACTGATTCTGCGCTTAGGTGTACTGCTGGGCATTCGCGGCTCCTATCAGGATCCCCCTTGGACGTTCTGGATGTCGCCTCTGGCGGATCCCTTGGCAGTCTTGCGGGTGATCCTGTCTGCTCTCAGCCGACCCCGCTCTTGGCGCGGGCGCACCTACTAGGAGAGCCCTCAATCGGCTATTGCCTCGGGATCCACGCCCAACTCCCGCAATTTCGCGGCTAGGCGCTGCTGTTCCAGACGGGCCTGTTCGAGGGCTGCTTCTGCCGCTTCGGCCCGCTGCCGCTCCTGCTCTACCTGTTCGATTCCCCATAGGAGCAAATTCCCATCGGCAGTCCACCACCGCAACCAGTTGGCTTTGGTCTCGGCTTTTTGTCCCCGCCACACCCCCAAAAACAAGCCGATCTCCGGGATCCAGTAGCGACGGTTTTCATCCGCCGATACAGGGGTATAGCGGCCATTCTCCAGGCGGTAGACATCCAGCTCACCGGTTTTGGGATGAAAGATTACATAGACAGGCACCTGCAAAATGCGCTCGTAGAAATACCATTTTCCATAGGGATAGTGGGGATTGATGGAGTACTCGCCGCCCTCGGTTTCGGAGATGAATTCCATCACAATCGCCGGGGGATTCCCTTCTAAGTGTGGGGTATAGCTGCGGCGGATCTCTCCTTCGGGAATCGGCTGTACTGCGGGCACATAAACCCAGTCGGGGGCTTTCACCACCACCTTGTCCCCGACAGTGCTGCAAAGGCCAAAGTTGGAGGCGATCAAAGCCTGGGCAGGGATCATCTGAGCGAGTTCCAATGCCTCACGCAGAGCAGCAGCCAAAAGGGGCTGTAAGGTGCTTTCCACAGGCTCATCCGGCAAGGGAAAGTCTTCCGGCAGTTTTTCCCATCGAATGGGAGGTAGGGGCGGGGTGAGCCGAACAGGAGAGAGGGTCATGGCTTAGGATACTCATGGTGATAAGGTACATGAATGCCTTTTGAATAACTCAAAGCACTTGCTGATATCAACCCCAGGCAATTCCACAAGGCTGTTGCAGGCTAGGACGGATTCAGTCATCTCGACTGCCAATCCATACGGTTGAGATATGCTTGGGGGCAATGAGCAAGTTTTTCGGCGTCTTCCTTGGATTCAGCAAGAGAGCGTATGCCAGAGCCTGAACCCTCTTCTGCCCACATTCTGGTGATCGAAGATGAAGCTAAGCTGGCTCGTTTTGTGGAAACGGAGCTGACCTGTGAGGGATATCGAGTCAGCGTAGCCAGCGATGGCATGGCCGGGTTGAGGGCAGCCTGCGACCAAAACCCCGACTTGGTGCTGTTGGACTGGATGTTGCCCGGCATCTCAGGTTTGGAAATTTGTCGGCGACTGCGCTCAACGGGCAACCGCGTGCCGGTGGTGTTGATGACCGCCAGAGATGAGGTGTCGGATCGAGCAGCGGGGTTGGATGCCGGGGCGGATGATTACGTGGTCAAACCCTTCAGCATTCAGGAGCTGCTGTCTCGGATACGGATCTATTTGCGGCAGCCGAGGCGATCCCGCGATGGCCAGTTGGTGTTCATGGATCTGATTCTGGATCCCGTAACGCGGGAGGTCACTCGGGGAGAGCGGCAAGTGGAGTTAACAGCCAAAGAATACGACCTGCTGCGCTACTTGATGGAACACCCTCGACAGGTGCTCACCCGCCAGCAGATTTTGGAGCATGTGTGGGGGCTGGACTACATGGGCGACTCCAACATCATCGAGGTCTACATTCGCTATTTGCGCCTCAAGATCGAAGGCCAAGGGGAAAAGCGCCTCATCCAGACCGTGCGTGGGGTGGGCTACGTGCTGCGGGAGTAGGGGTATGGGGATCCAAAACCCCCCAGTGGAATCTTGCCTGTGAGGTTAGTTGAATTGAGGGATTTTGGGGTGCAGAGCGTGTTGTTGATGAACCTATGGAGTGCAGCGCTGTTGGGTCTCACCTTCAGCTCACCTGGAGAATTTGTCTTCCGTTTTCCCCCTGGCACCCCGCTGGTGGGAGGGCTGGGCCTGCGCTGGTATGGCCTATTGATGGCAGTGGCCGTGTTGGTCGGCTTGATCTTGACCAAAGCACTGGCCGAATCCCGTCATTTGGAGAAAGAACCCGGCAAAGCCGGCGAACGGGTGGAGCTACTGGCCCTGTGGCTGGTGGTGTCTGGGTTTCTGGGGGCCAGACTCTACTACGTCATCACCCATTGGTCAGAGTTCAGAGATAACCCCCTCTCGGCCTTCGCCATTTGGCAGGGGGGCCTCATCATCCATGGCGGGGTGCTGGCCGGTGCTCTGGCTCTCTACTTCTATTGCCGCGCCACCGGGATCCACGGCTGGAAGTATGCCGATGTTCTCACCCCTGGGTTAATTTTGGGCCAAGCCATTGGGCGCTGGGGCAACTTTTTCAATTCCGAGGCCTATGGTGCCCCTATTCCCCCGGACAGCCCTTGGCCGCTGCGGGTGTACATTCCTCCCCAAGCTCGCGAGCCGGAATACAGCCAGTTTGAGTTTTTCCACCCGATCTTTTTCTACGAGAGCATCCTCAATCTGGCCCTGTTTGCTCTGTTGATGGGGATGTTCTGGCGATTCCCCAAGCTTAAAGATGGCACTTGGGTTTGGACGTATGTGGTCGGCTACAGCTTGATTCGCATCCCTTACGAAATCTTGCGCGTGTCGGCGGTGGCCTATCTGCCGGGAACTTCCATCAAAGCCGCCTATGTAGCCAGTGGCTTGGGCTTGGTGATCGGGATCGGCATGTTGATCTACATGTACCGGCTGCGCTTCGACCCCGATTTGGAACAACTGGCAGCGTGGTTATCGGAGCAAGCGGGATTAGCGCCAGAAGCAGCCCAAAACCTTCTGGAACGGGCTTGGGCTATTCAACAGAGACATCGCCGCGCCGACCTGTTGGATCGTGTCACCCTCGCCATGCCCCACTTTCCCGGCACCCTTGCCCCTCACCTGTCTCTTGGCCAACGGGAGCTGCTCATGCGGCAACTGTTTTGTCGCCTGGAAGGCAGGGATCCCTCTGAGGAAGGGCTGGCCCAAGCCAGTCAGTGCCGTGGCCATCAGGCTGAATCAGGGTCATTCCCTCACCCCCAAGGAGAAAGCAGGGCCAGGGAGCAAAACCTTTAGGCCAGCAGACCTCGGGCCAGCAAACCCGCCCTCCCTCCCATCAACACCAACAGCCAAGTGGGCTGGCGAAAGCGCATCAAGGCAATGAAGGCCGCTACCCCGATCCCCAAAGCCACCAGCGAAGCGGGAGTTGTTTGTTGTAGCAGCGCATTTTGGGCCAAGGGCACTGTAGCCGCAGCAAAAGCCCCCAGGGCCGTTGGGGTAATTGCCTGCAGGGATCCCTTCACCCAAGCATTGTGCCGTATGCGCAACAGAACCGGAGCTGCCAGCAAAATAAAGGCAAAAGAAGGGGCAAAGATGGCCACTGTTGCCGTCAGGGCCCCCAGCACCCCTGCCACCTTGTAGCCGATAAAGGCTGCCGTTAGCACCACCGGGCCAGGAGTAAATTGCCCAATGGCCACCCCATCCAAGAACTCTGTCGGCGTCAACCAGCCCAACTGATCCACCACCTCGTCGGCGATGAAGGGGATGATCACCAGCCCTCCCCCGAAGATGGCGCCGCCTACTTTCAGGAAAAACAAGGCCAAAGGCCAGAAATAGGCACCAATCCGCTCCAGACCCCAAAAGCTGCTCAGGATAAGGGTTTCCGGTGGAACCGTGGCCACTACCGTCTGGGCCAACGTCAATACTGGCCAAGGGAGTAAAATCGGGATCCCCGATAGTGGGCCTTTTTTGGGCCCATACAGCAGCAGCCCCACCAGAGCCGCCAGCCCGAACAGCAACAGGATATTCACCCCCCCAATCCGCAGCAGGGCAAAGGCCGCCACCGCGATCAGCCCCCGGCTCCAATCCTTCACAGCTTTACGGCCCAGTTTCCAGCAAAAGGCCAGGATAATGGCGATCACCACCGGGGCCACCCCAAAAAACATCCCCTCTAGCTGCGGCACCCCCTGAAAGCGAAAGTAAAGCCAAGAAAAAATCACCTCGATCACAAAAGCAGGGGCAATGAAGCAAATCCCCGCCAGCACCGCCCCCAACCAGCCTGCCCGCACATAGCCGACATAGATCCCCATCTGGGTAGAAGCTGGCCCTGGCAACATTTCACATAGGCCCACCCCTTCGGTAAATTGTTCCTGGCTCATCCAGCCCCGCCGGATCACCGCCTCATCGTGTTGCATGGCGATGTGGGCTTGGGGGCCGCCGAAACCCAGGGATCCCAGCTGCAGGAATACCAC
Organism: Thermostichus sp. MS-CIW-25; assembly: GCF_054060015.1. Taxonomy (NCBI): domain Bacteria; kingdom Bacillati; phylum Cyanobacteriota; class Cyanophyceae; order Thermostichales; family Thermostichaceae; genus Thermostichus; species Thermostichus sp. MS-CIW-25. The sequence goes on along the minus strand of NZ_JBSSCS010000057.1, from coordinate 5,033 downwards.
GGCAATCTCTTTCAGGCGCGTTGAAAGGGAGGGCAAGTTGTCGGGGGCGTTTTCCGGCCTGGGGAACTGACCGGGAGCAGACTCAGAAGACATGGGCAAAGCCCGGCAAGACAACCCCGCCTATCCTGCCATCTGTCCGGGATCCCTTCAAGAGGACAACACTCGCCCGTTTATCCTTTCACCCAAACTGCCCCCTCAGGTCTTCAGGCTTCGCAACCACTCTTCCAGAGCGCGGATCGGCGCGGGATCCCGGTAGACGCGATCTTGACGTGCTTTCACCTGCTGGCCCATTTGCTCTCGCCACTCTGGATCCAAGCCCAACCGACTGGCAATCTGGACGTATTCATCGAGGTTATGAGCGATGGTATCGAGAATCCCCATCTGCTGCAGGATGGCGTAGGTGTGGCGGCCCCGCATCAGGGATCCGGGCAAGGTGACGATGGGCAGCCCGTGGGGCAGGGCTTCCAGGGTGGTGTTGCCCCCTGACCAGCCGAGGCTATCCAGGTAAATATCCCCCAGGGCATTGTAGGCCGCATATTCTGCGGGGGAGAGTTCTGGTAAGAGCACCACATACTCTTCAGCGGCCAGGTCATAGGCTTGAAAGGCCCGCCGCATCCGTTGCCAAAAGCGCTCGCGGATCCCTTGGGAGAAGCGGCCTCGCAAAAATAGAAATTGACACTTCCCCACTTTCCGGGCGATGCGAGGGAACACCTCGTCGTGCTGGGGCAGGTATTTAAACAGGGATTGGGCACAGAGATAGAGCACCCTATCGGGATCCACCCCCCAAGCTCGCCAATCCACTGGGGCCGGGAGAATATCCAGGGGAACATAGTAGGTGCCGATTCCGGGCAGGGGAAGCAGCCGTTCGCAGTAGTGGCTGGCCCCTTCTGGCCGCTCCATGAGCTCGCTGCTCAGGAAAACATCGATGGTGGGCAGCCCAGAGGTTTGTGGATGTCCCCAGGCCATGGCCTGCACGGGGGCCAAACGCAAGGCGGCCAACGGGGCGCAGACGGGATCGATCCCCACTTCGGGATACAGGATCACATCCAACTGGGCTTCTCGAATGGCCGTCTGCCATTCCTCCAAGCTGCGGGATCCGGCCACAAAGCGCTCGAAATAGGGGGGTAGGGATTGGGTGATTTCATCGTGAACGGGAGAGGTGTGGAAGCCGTAGAGAGCCACTTGGGAGCGATCCAAAGCTTCTACCCAGCCGCGAGTCAGGATCTTCCAAACGGAGTGATCCCGAAACAGGCCGGAGACAATGCCCACCCGCAGCTTGTCGGCGCGTTGCTTGAGCAGCAGAGGGGGGTGGGGGTAGCGGGCTGCCATGACCTCACAGACCAGGGATCCGTAGAGCTGCTGCAGATCGCGGTCGTTCTGGCCTTGGTAGGGCAAAAAGAAGGGCTGGACGGAGCCGATCCCGGCAGCCGCTTGCTCCAGGGTTATCGGATCCCGCGGCAGTTGTTCCCAGCGGGCCTTTACCTGTTGTAGGGCTTGGCGGTAGCGCTCCCGGGCCACGGGAACTTGGTCTGCCGAGGCGTACAGCAAGGGCAACTGGCTAACACACCAGCCCAGGGCCGCGGCCAAGTCGGCGGGATCCGCTTGCCAGAGTTGGTAGAACAGCTCCGCCGCTTCCTCCTCCCGGCCACAATCCCGCAGCAGGATGGCCAGGGTGTAGGCGGCATCGGCAAAGTCCGGCTGCAGCTCCAGGGCCTGTCCCAAGGGGACAAGGGCCACCTCCAAATCCCCCTGCTGCCGCAGCACCAGCCCCAGCTGGTAGAAGACTTCTGGATCCGGCCCCCCCCTGCTCTAGGGCCAGTTGCAGGTGAGTTTTCGCCTCCGCCAGCCGCCCCGCCTGCTTGAGGGCAATCCCCAGGTTAAAGTGGGCATCGGGGAACCAAAGCTGTTGGACAAGGGCCTGCCGGATCAGGGCAATTGCTTCCTCTAGGGATCCCTGTTGCTGCCGACAGACCCCCAAGAGGTGCAGCGCCTCCGGGTGAGTGGGCTGGGCTTGCAGCACCTGCTGGTAAAGCGAGACGGCCTGTGGCCATTGCCCCGCTTGGTGATGGCGAACGGCCTGGGCCAACAGACGCTGCAGATGCTCTCCTTTGCCCTCTCCAGCTCTGCTTGGGCCAAAGCCTTTCCCCGGTCTAGGCATGGATGGCAGTGCGCTCCTCGCGCGGGCGGATCCTGAGCCTGTGCCCCATCAGCCGTTGGGGAAATTGAGAAAGCCCGCCAAAGCCGGGGCAATCGGCAACAGGGTCATGACCATCAAAAAGAGGGCCAGCAATGCCAAAGCATCCCGCTGACCGTCGGTTTCAGTAATCTCATCCTGCGGTGGACGCTCTGGCTCGCGGGCGATGAACAGGATCAGCAGCGCCCAGTAGAGGGCCAAGACGTTGCTGATGGCCGCCACCGCCAAGGCAATCAGGGTGATGAAGGTGGCGCGGGCCGCCGTCTTCCGCCCGTACACCGCCTGCACAATGCGACCCCCGTCCAGCTGCCCTGCCGGCAGCAGGCTCAAGGCGGTGATTGCCAGGCCAATCCAGCCCACGGCAACAAAAGGATGAATGGGAACCAGCTCCACCTGCAACTGGGATCCCAGCACCAGCCGCGCTAGGGTGCCCACCAGGATGGAGCTGCGGAAGATCTCCGTGGGCACATACAGACCCTCGGAGCCGGAGAGCTTCAGGCCAGCCAAGAGCACCAGCAGCGACAGGATCCCGCTCGCTGCCGGGCCGGCAAAGGCAATGTCGAAGAGGGCCTTGCGGCTGGGCACCGGCGATTGGATGCGGTTTAGGGATCCCAGCGTGCCAATCCCCAAGCTGGGGATAACAAAAGCAGGGCTGAGGCGCACGCCGTACTTGCCCGCCATCCAGCGGTGTCCGGTCTCATGCACCAGCAAGATGGCGAAGATCCCGGCTGCCACCGGCAGGGCTTCCACCCAGCGCCCCGGCGCATCCAACAGCCGGAAGCCCAAGAGATTGGCCCCCACCTCCAACGTGGCGACGAAGCTGAAGACCAGCAACGCCCCCGCCAGGATCTGCGCCCCCACGGAAGCGCGGTAATTGACGATGGGATCCGGCAAGACCACCACCGCCGGCTTTTCCGCCGGATCCTCCACCAAAAAGAGCTGGTAGCGACTGCCCACCTGCTCTTTGAGCTTCTCCACCAGCAGGGGTACCACCACCTCCGCCTCCTGGCGCAGGTTGCCCTTAAAAATCGCCCCTTCCCCATAGGGGACGGTCTCGGTGACGAAAAAGGTATCGAGGCCGAAAATAGACTGAATGGCCTGCAGATCCTCAGCCGAGATCCGCTGCAGAACCGCAGGCGCTTCCAAAGGCGCCTCCCCTGCCGAAGGGGCTTCCCCCTGCTCTTCCAGACGAGCCAACTGCTCGCGACGGGCCTGCAGCTCCTGCTGGGCCAACTGGCGGGTCTTGCGCCCCACAGCAATGTAAAGCCCTGTAAAGACCAACAGCAACACCAGGAAGCCTGCAAAATTGAGGTAGATCCCCAGCAGCAGCAGCCCCAGGAAAACCACCCACGGCAACAAGAGCAGGGATCCCTGTAACCACACCCAAACGGCTAAGGATCCCCGCCGACGGGCTCTCCAGAAGCCCCAACCCAAAAAGGCCAGCGTTCCCAGCAAAAAGAGGGGAGTAATCTCGGTGGCGATGTTCATGGTCTACCTGTGATGGCCTACCTGCAAGAGTGCTCCACACCTCTGACGCGACTGAGGCGAGGCAGCAGACAGCTTAAGCAGAAACAGCCGCTCCCTCAAAACGGGGCTCAGGCTGCTCCCACAAGTAGAAGCCGGCACGGCGGGGCTTGAGCAGAAACAGCCGCAAAAACTGATAGAAGTTATTCAGGTAGAGGGGCAGCTTGCGCAAACCCTTGAAGGGGCCGGATCCCCGGGCAATCTCCCTCAGCTTGGCGTTGTTGGCCACACACTTCTGCAGCCGCCGCACAAACTCAGGGTTTTCCACATCCAACACCACCGGAAACACCTTGGCCGCCTCGCGGTTGGTCTTGTAGATCACCTCCATGTCATAAGCATGGGGATCCAAGCCGATGAGGCGGTAGAAATCGGGGCGCTCTCCCACATCATTGAGGTACATGGTGGCGAACACCGACAGCAAGAAGAAGCGGCACCACAGCTTGGCCACCCACCCCTGCAGCAGCCTGGGCTGGCTCAGAAGCATCAGCGCGAAGAAATCGCCGTGGCGGTTCTCGTCCTGGCACCAGTTCTTGAAGAAGTTGAAGATCGGGTAAACGCGATCCTCGGGGTGGGCCTCCAGGTGGCGGTAGATGAGAATGTAGCGCCAGTAGCCAATCTTCTCCGAGAGATAGGTGGCATAGAAGATGAAACGCGGCGCGAAATAGGTGTAAGACTTGTGCTTAGTGAGAAAGCTCAGGTCGAAGGCCATGTTGAAGTCGCCCATGGCGCGGTTCAGAAAGCCGGCATGGCGGGCCTCATCGCGGCTCATCAGGGCAAAGCACTCGGCCAAAACGGGGTTGGTCTCTTTTAGCTTGCGCGACAGCTCCTTGTAGAGGAGAAAACCGGAGAACTCGGCTGTACAGGAGCGCTCCAAGAACTCCACAAACAACCGGCGCGCCTGCGGATCCAGGCGGCTTTCCCAGTCTTGGTTGAACTCCTCACCCCGGACGAAGTGATGGCGGTTGTAGTCGGCGCGAAACTCCTGCAGGATGGCCCGGAAATCGGCCTCTCGAGCCCCTAAGCCCATTTTGCCGATGGCCTCGAAATCGGTGGTGTAGAAGCGCGGCGTCAGGATGGTCTCGGTGGGCACTCGCGCTTGAGTTTGAGCAGCTTGCAAACTGGGACTCATAGTGATTTAAAGCGGATGAAAAGGCCAGGTATACTCTCGCAGTTTACCAGCCTCTCTGGCCGTCGTGGGGATAAGAAGTGTTACCGGCAGGCTGTAAACTACCCGACCCTGACTGCTTCGCAGTACAGGGCGGGCTTAAGGCCTCCGGCCCGCTGGCGCGAACGGTAGCCCTGCAGTTGGCAAGCC